>DALYHR010000237.1:0-3983 GCA_031970775.1 Burkholderiaceae bacterium
AAAACGGCTGACTGCCAACGAACGGCACCGGGGGACGACGCGCCGCCAGCGGCGAAGGATGATTCGAGGCAAGGATCAGATGCGGGGCGCTGCTATCCGCGATCAACGCCGTCTTGGCTTGGGCATGGGCACCCCACAGCATGAAAACCTTCGGCTGCGGCTGGGCAGCGACGCAAGCGATCAGCGCATCGGTCAATACCTGCCAGCCCAGCCTGGCGTGACTGGCCGGTTGATCGCGCTCGACCGTCAGACTGGTGTTGAGCAGCAGTACACCCGCGTCAGCCCAGGCACGCAGGCTGCCCGAAACCGGCAACTCGAGGCCGAGATCAGCCTGCAGTTCGGTGCGGATATTGCGCAGGCTGGGCGGGATCTTCACGCCCTCGGCCACCGAAAACGCCAGCCCCTCAGCTTTGCCCGGGCCGTGATAAGGATCTTGACCCAGTATGACGACGCGCACCTGTTCAGGCGCCAAGCCCTGCAGCGCCCGCAGAGGCCGGGCCGGATAGACCTCGGCCCCAGCATTGACGCGGGCATCGACCCACGCGCACAGCCGCTGCCCGGCCTGACTGGCCAGAAAGTCTTCCACCAGCGCCGACCAGCCGCGCGGCAGACCGTCGCGTAGGGCTTGAGCCAGCGGGCGCTGCAGCCGGTTGTCCGGCCTGGCCGGCGCCTCATCGAACAGCGGCATCAGGCGAAATCAGGCAAACAGTTCGGCCAAGGCCGCCCCTGGATCAGGAGCGCGCATAAAGGCTTCACCGACCAGGAAGGCATGCACGTCGGCAGCGCGCATGCGCTGCACATCGGCCGAACCCAGGATGCCCGATTCGGTCACCAGCAGCCGATCCTTCGGCACTTCGTCCAGCAGACCCAGCGTGGTGTCAAGCGTGACTTCGAAAGTGCGCAGATTGCGGTTGTTGATGCCGACCAGAGGCGTCTTGAGCTTGAGCGCCCGATGCAACTCGGCACGGTCATGCACCTCGACCAGCACTGCCATGCGATGGGCCAGCGCTACCGCTTCCAGGTCGGCCATCAACGCATCGTCGAGGCAGGCAGCGATCAGCAGGATGCAGTCAGCACCCATCGCACGCGCTTCATGGATCTGGTACTCGTCGACCATGAAGTCCTTGCGCAGCACCGGCAAGGCACAGGCGGCGCGGGCCTGCTGCAGATACTCGACCGAACCCTGGAAGTACGACACATCGGTCAGCACACTCAGACAGGCCGCGCCAGCGCGCTCGTAGCTCGGGGCGATCTCGGCCGGACGGAAGTCGGCGCGTATCACGCCCTTGCTCGGGCTGGCCTTCTTGATCTCGGCGATCACCGCCGGCTGACCGGCAGCCACCTTGGCCCGCAGCGCTGTCTCGAAGCCGCGCACGTCAGTGCGCGCCTCGGCCGCAGCACGCACCTCGGCCAGCGATCGGGCGGCCTTCGCGACCACCATCTCCTCGCGCTTGGTCGCAACGATCTTGTTCAGGATGTCACTCATATCCGGCTCCGTACCTTTTCAGATCGCGCCCAGCGACTGGGTCACGGCAACGAACTGACTGAGTTTGGCCAGCGCCTTGCCCGAAGCCACCGTCTCGCGGGCCAGCCGCACGCCTTCGGCAATCGAGCCGACCACGTCGGCGGCGTAGAGCGCTGCGCCGGCGTTGAGCAGCACGATGTCGCGGATCGGGCCATCCTCGTTGGCCAGCGCGCGCTGAATGCAGCGCACCGACTCCTCCTTGTCCGCCACCCGCAGCACGCGCGAGTCATAGACCGGCAGACCAAAATCGGCCGGATGCACCACGTACTCGCGGATCTCGCCGTCCTTCAATTCACCAACCATCGTCTCGCCCGACAGCGACAGCTCGTCCATGCCATTCATGCCGTGCACCACCAGCACGTGCTTCGAGCCCAGCCGCTGCAACACCCGGACCTGAATGCCGACCAGATCGGGGTGAAACACGCCCATCACCTGATTGGGCGCACCGGCCGGGTTGGTCAGCGGCCCGAGGATGTTGAAGATCGTGCGCACGCCCAGTTCGCGCCGCACCGGGGCGGCATGGCGCATCGACGCATGATGATTCGGCGCGAACATGAAACCGATGCCGCACTGCTCCAGCGAGGCGGCGACCTGATCGGGTGTGAGCTGGATATTGGCGCCGAGCGCCTCGATCACGTCCGCGCTGCCAGAGCTCGATGACACGCTGCGACCGCCGTGCTTGGCCACACGGGCACCGGCAGCGGCAGCCACGAACATCGCCGTGGTCGAGATATTGAAGGTGTGGACCCCATCACCGCCCGTGCCGCACAAGTCCACCAGGTTCGAGGTATCGGCAATCGCCACCGGAGTGGCGAACTCGCGCATCACCTGTGCAGCGGCAGCGATCTCACCGATCGACTCCTTCTTGACGCGCAGGCCGACCGCGAAGGCCGCGATCATCACCGGCGACATCTCGCCGCTCATGATGCGACGCATCAGCGCCAGCATTTCGTCGTGGAAGATCTCGCGGTGCTCAATGACGCGAGTCAGGGCTTCGGTATTGGAAATCGTCATGGCGGGGCCTCGTGCTCAGCGCGTCTGCAAAAAGTTTCTCAGCATGGCGTGGCCGTGTTCGCTGAGGATCGATTCGGGGTGGAACTGCACGCCTTCGAGCGGCACTTCGCGGTGGCGCACCCCCATGATTTCGCCATCGCCGCTGGTGGCAGTGACGATCAGCTCGGCCGGCAGCGTGGCGCGCTCAATCGCCAGCGAGTGGTAGCGCACCACCTTGAACTGCTCCGGCAGCCCGGCGAACACGCCCTGTTGGTCGGTCGAGATCGTGTCGACCTTACCGTGCATCTGCACCTGAGCGCGGACGATGTTGCCGCCCAGGGCAGCACCGATGCTCTGGTGCCCCAGGCACACGCCCAGAATCGGCAGCTTGCCCTTGAAGTGGCGGATCGCCTCGATGCAGATACCCGCCTCGGCCGGCGAGCAGGGTCCGGGTGACAGCACCAGCCGGTCGGGCTTCAGGGCCTCGATGTCGGCCAGGGAAATCTGGTCATTGCGATGCACCCGCACGTCCTCACCGAGTTCAGCAAAGTACTGCACCAGGTTGAAAGTGAAGGAATCGTAGTTGTCGATCATCAGCAGCATGGCGTTCTCCTGGCAGGAATTCAGAAACCTTCTTCGACCAATTCAGCCGCGCGAATCACCGCGCGCATCTTGACCTCGGTTTCTTTCCATTCCATCTCGGGCACCGAGTCGGCGACGATGCCGGCGCCGGCCTGCACATACAGCGTCTGATCCTTGATCACTCCGGTGCGGATCGCGATCGCCACGTCCATATCACCGGCGAAGCTAAGGTAGCCAACCGCGCCGCCGTAGATACCGCGCTCGCTGATTTCAAGCTGATCGATCAGCTCCATCGCGTGGATCTTGGGGGCACCGCTCAGGGTGCCGGCCGGGAAGCTGGCCCGCAGCACGTCCAGGCTGCTCATGCCGTCCTTGAGCACGCCCTCGACGTTGCTGACGATGTGCATCACATGCGAGTAGCGCTCGATGCCGAACGCCTCGGTGACCTTGACCGTGCCGGTCTTGGCGATGCGGCCGATGTCGTTGCGCGCCAGATCGATCAGCATCAGATGCTCGGCGCGCTCCTTGGCATCGGCCAGCAGATCCTGCTCGTTCTGGCCATCGGCCTCGGGCGTGGCGCCGCGCGGCTTGGTGCCGGCGATCGGCCGGATCGTCACGATCTTCTCCGGGCGCCCGGCCACGGTGCGCGCCTCCTGTCGCACCAGAATCTCAGGCGAGGAGCCGACGATCTGGAAGTCGCCCATGTCGTAGTAATACATATAGGGCGACGGGTTGAGCGAGCGCAGCGCGCGGTACAGCGAGAGCGGGTTTTCGGTGTAGCGCTTCTTGATGCGCTGGCCGATGACGATCTGCATGCAGTCGCCTGCAGCGATGTATTCCTTGGCCTTGAGCACCGCTGCCTCAAAGTCGGCCTTGGCGTACT
>DALYHR010000238.1:0-3982 GCA_031970775.1 Burkholderiaceae bacterium
CCATGGCAGGCTGCGGCGATCTCCAGCTTGGCGCGCACCACCAGCGGGTGCTCGAACTGGCCCGACACTGTCATCGCCTGCTGCGGAATCGCACCGCGATGCTCCGAGACGAAATCCATCAGCCCGAAGGACAGCGACTCGATGCGCGGATGCGCTGCGAGCTGCTGCACCTCGCGCAGCGCGCCGTGGGTTTCGACCAGCGCATGCAGGGGCACGCGGCGCTTCAGGCCATGGCGGGCCTCGGCGGCTTCGACCACCGCAACCGCCTGCTCCAGATCGGCCAGACCGCGTGGCTTGGGCAGCATCAGGTAGGCGAGCTTCTCGCCGGCCTGGCCCAGCACGATATCGACCATCGACTCGAAGGCCGGGTGATCGACCGACTGCACCCGGGCGCCGACGCGGCCGAAGCGGTTGTCCGGGCCGTTGACCAGCTCGGCGATCAGGTGGGCATGTTCCACCTCGCCGCCGACCGGGGCGCCGTCCTCGCCGTCGAGCGTGACGTCGAACACCGGGCCGAGTTCGGCCTGCAGCTGCAGGCTCTTGCGCATGCGCACTTCCACGCCGCAGTAGTGGTCGCAGACCGGCAGCTCGAAGGGCGAAACCTCATCGGCCCCGAACAGGGCTTCACGCGGGTGGATGCGTACGGCGTCAGTCATGGCGGCAGGACAGGGCGGTTCGGACAAGAAAAAAGGCCGGTCGCAAGCAACCGGCCTCAACGTGAGGGCCGGTGATGCGGCATGACGGACATCACCAGCCAGGGGGAGCGGATCAACCGGCTCTCAGACGATCACAGCAGATGCTTGACGCCGTCCTTTTCGCCTTCGAGCTCGGCCAGGGTCTTGTTGATGCACTCTTGCGAGAAGGCATCGATCGGCAGGCCTTCGACGATCTTGTACTCGCCGCCTTCGCAGGTGACCGGGTAGCCGAACATGGTTTCAGCCGGAATGCCGTATTCACCCTTGGACGGAATGCCCATCGTGACCCACTTGCCGTTGGTGCCCAGGGCCCAGTCGCGCATGTGGTCGATGGCGGCGTTGGCGGCCGAGGCGGCCGACGACAGGCCGCGGGCGGCGATGATGGCGGCGCCACGCTTGCCCACGGTCGGCAGGAAGGTGTTGGCGTTCCAGTCGTGGTCGTTGATGGTGTCCTTGACCGACTTGCCGTTCACGGTGGCAAAGCGGTAGTCGGCGTACATCGTCGGCGAGTGGTTGCCCCAGACGGTCAGCTTCTCGATGTCGCCCACGGCGCAGCCGATCTTGGCGGCGATCTGGGAAGCAGCGCGGTTGTGGTCCAGACGCAGCATGGCGGTGAAGTTCTTGGCCGGCAGATCCGGAGCCGACTTCATGGCGATGTAGGCGTTGGTGTTGGCGGGGTTACCGACCACCAGCACCTTGACATTGCGCGAAGCCACGGCGTTCAGGGCCTTGCCCTGAGCGGTGAAGATCTGGGCGTTGGCGGCCAGCAGGTCGGCGCGCTCCATGCCCGGGCCACGCGGACGGGCACCAACCAGCAGGGCGTAGTCGGTGTCCTTGAAGGCGGTCATCGGGTCAGAGTGAGCCTCGATACCGGCCAGCAGCGGGAAGGCGCAGTCTTCCAGCTCCATGATCACGCCCTTCAGGGCGTTCTGGGCGCGCTCGTCGGGGATTTCCAGCAGTTGCAGGATCACCGGCTGATCCTTGCCCAGCATCTCGCCCGAGGCGATGCGGAACAGCAGGGCGTAACCGATCTGACCAGCTGCACCGGTAACGGCGACGCGGACGGGGGACTTGCTCATGGGGCGGACTCCAGCGAGTGTTGCAGGGTGGTTTGGGAAAAATCGCACGAAGTCTAGGGGGAGACCCTAGGTCTGTCAACAATCTTATGTCTTATATAAGACATCAACCGGGATATGACCTTCCCGGGCTTCCCTAGTCCCGGTCGACTGTGCTGCAATCGCCTCCCCATGTCCACGCCCGCCATGCAAATCCCTGTCCAGAGCGCTGCGCTGCCGCCTGAATCCGCCGGCCCCGCTGGCGGGGGCGAGCCTGCACCCGCCTTCAGTCCGCTGTACCAGCAGATCAAGTCGTTGATCATGCGCGGCCTGCAGGAGTCGGAATGGAAGCCAGGCGAGGCGATTCCGAGCGAGCTGGAGCTGGCGGCGCGCTTCCGCGTCAGCCAAGGCACCGTACGCAAGGCGATCGATGAGCTCGCTGCCGAGAATCTGCTGGTGCGCCGGCAGGGCAAGGGCACTTTTGTCGCCACCCACAGCGAGCAGGGGACGCAGTACCGTTTCTTGCGGCTGCAGCCCGACGATGGCGTTTACGGCGAGCCGATGGAGCGACGCTTTCTCGACTGCCGCAGGCAGCGGGCTCCGGCTGATGTGGCACGGGCTCTGGGTCTGCGCGCTGGCGAGGCGGTGCTTCAGGTGCGGCGTACGCTGGGCAAGGCGGGCTCTCCGGTGGTGCTGGACGACATCTGGCTGCCCGGCCATCTGTTCAAGGGTCTGACCGCCGAGCGGCTTGGGCTGTACCGCGGGCCGATGTATGGCCTGTTTGAATCGGAATTTGGGGTGCGGATGATCCGCGCCGAGGAAAAGATCCGGGCCGTGGCGGCCTCGCCGGAGGAGGCTGAGTTGCTCGGCGTGGCACCCGGTGCACCGCTATTGAGCGTGGAGCGTCGTTCCATGACCTACGGCGATCAGCCCGTCGAATTACGCCGCGGTCTTTACAACACCCAAGGTCATTTCTATCGGAATGACCTGAATTGAAGCGGGTCAAACCGTGAATCATTCGCGGTCAGTCTCGGGTCAGGGTTAACGCGGGTCCATGACCTAGAATCTTCAGGTTTCACGGCGAGTACACCAGACCCGGTACGAGCCACAGGTTACGAGGTGCTTCATGACAGACACGAACAAGCCGCAGCGACCCGTTTTTCGCAACATCAACATCACCGACATCCGGACCTATCGTCTGCCTCCGGCCGGCATCGTGTCCATTCTGCACCGCATCAGCGGCGCAGGCATGTTCCTGATGATGCCCTTCATCATCTGGATGTTCGATAACTCGCTGACCTCCGAAGTCTCCTTCGAGCGCTTCGCGCTGGTGGTTGCCCACCCGCTGAACAAGCTGATTTGCCTGGGCCTGATCTGGGCCTATCTGCATCACTTCGTCGCTGGCGTGCGCCACCTCTGGATGGATGCCACCCATTCCGTGACCAAGCAGCACGGCCATTCCTCGGCCATCGTCACCTTCGCCGTCAGCCTGCCGCTGACCGTGATCCTGGGTGCCAAGCTGTTCGGCCTGTTCTGACCCTTCCCAGTTCCTACCTAGAGACGACCTCACCATGTCCAAGAACTACGGTTCCAAGCGCATCGTCGTCGGTGCCCATTACGGTCTGCGCGACTGGCTTAGCCAACGCGTCACCGCCGTGCTGATGGCGCTGTTCACCCTGATCCTGCTGGCGCAGGTGCTGTTCGGCGGGCCGCTCGGCTATGACCGCTGGGCCGGCATCTTCTCCGCACAGTGGATGAAGGTCCTGACCTTCGTCACGATCCTGGCGCTGCTGCAGCACGTCTGGGTCGGGATTCGCGACATCTGGATGGACTACATCAAGCCGGTCGGCCTGCGCCTGGCCCTGCATGTGTTCTCGATCGTCTGGCTCGTCGGCTGCGCCGGCTGGGCTGTGCAAGTGCTCTGGAGGCTCTGATGGCTGTTGGAACTACTCTGCCGCGTCGCAAGTTCGACGTGGTCATCGTCGGCGCAGGTGGCTCCGGCATGCGCGCATCGCTGCAACTGGCCCGTGCCGGCCTGAATGTTGCGGTGCTGTCCAAGGTCTTCCCGACCCGCTCGCACACCGTGGCCGCTCAGGGCGGCGTCGGTGCCTCGCTGGGCAATATGTCGGAAGACAACTGGCACTACCACTTCTACGACACCATCAAGGGCTCTGACTGGCTGGGCGACCAGGACGCCATCGAGTTCATGTGCCGTGAAGCGCCCAAGGTCGT
>DALYHR010000239.1:0-3953 GCA_031970775.1 Burkholderiaceae bacterium
CTGCTCAAGGGCTCGGGCCGTTCGATTCCGGGCTTTCATCTGCGCGATGCGCTCGATCTGGTGGTCAAGCGCCACCCCGATCTGCTGCACCGCTTCGGCGGCCACGCGATGGCGGCCGGCTGCACGCTCGATGCCGACTCGCTGCCGACCTTCCGCGAAGCCCTGCAACAGGTGGCCCGCGAATGGCTCGACGCCGATACCCTGCAGCGCCGGCTGGTCACCGACGGCGAACTCGACCCGGCCTGGCTCAGCACCGAAACCGCCCGGCTGCTGCAAGCGCAGGTCTGGGGTCAGGGCTTTGAAGCGCCGCTATTTCTCAACGCGGTCGAAATCGCCTCGCAGCGCCTGGTCGGCGAACACCATCTGAAGCTGCAACTGCGTCTGGCCGACGACCCGAGCGGCACACTGCGCGACGCGATCTGGTTCAACCAGTGCGGCCCGCTGCCCGACCGCACCCGGCTGGCTTACCGGCTCTCGGTCGATGAATACCAGGGCCGCCAGCGGGTGCAGATGGTGGTGGAGGCGATGGAGCCAGCCCCAGCTTCATTAACCCGTTAACCCGCTGAAATCGGAATGGGCTTTTCGCCTGCGCGGCGTCGGGCAGCGTGGGCCTGCTCCAGTTCGGCGCGAATCTGTTCAAGCAGCGCCTGCCGGCCGTCCCGATAGAACAGGTTGAAGGACTCAAACGGAATCAGCCGGCCATCGGGCTGCGCGAAGTGGATGCAGGACTTCTTGAGCGCTCGCAGATCGAGGTTGCGTGCGTCCATGAACTGCACGATCAGCACGCGAAAGACGTTGCGATAGTCCAGCGCCGCCGGCGCGGCGATCCTGGGCAGGCAGCACATCAGCTCGCTGAGGCAATTGGCCTGTGAGTCGGGCGAATGGTTGGTCGAGAACAGCCGGAAAACCTGATCCTTGAGCGACTCGTCGCGCTCGAACACGATGGTGTTGCCCGAGCCTTCGACCAGGGTCTGCGGGTCGAGGAAGCGGGTGAGAGGCTGCACTGAATCGCCAAGCTTGAGCGCGTAGCCCATCGCCAGGGTGTCCGGATTGCAGGGCACCGGCACGATGTCCTCCAGGCTGAACAGCTCGCTTTGCTCGGCGATGCGGCGGCGCAGTTCGCTGACGGTCAGACGGTGCTCGGGGCCAAAGCCTTCGGTGCGGCCGGCATCCTGAACCGGCTGGAAGGTCACGCCGCGCACGCAGGGCTGCTGCAGGGCAAAGCGGATGATCTCGCCGAGTTCATCGTCGTTGGTGCCGCGCTTGACCGTCACCACCAACGTGGTCGACAAGCCGGCCTGATTGAGCCGCTCCAGCGCCTGAAGGCGGATGCGGCGCAGATCGGCTCCGCGCAGCTCCTTCAGGGCCGACTCGCGTTGCGAATCGAACTGCAGGTAAATCTCCAGCCCCATCTTCTGCCCATGACGGCCGTCGCGGATCAGCCGCTCGACAAACTCGGGCTCCTGCGCGATGCGGATGCCGTTGGTGTTGACCATCAGATGCCGGATCGGCCGCTGACGTGCCTCGGCCAGGATCTCGAAAAACTGCGGATGCAGGGTAGGCTCGCCGCCGGAGAGCTGCACCACATCCGGCTGCCCTTCGTTGGCGACTACTGCATCGAGCATCGCCACCACTTCGGCCAGCGGCCGATGCGTGCCGCGGTGGCTGCCGCTGTCGGCGTAGCAGATCGGGCAGTTCAGATTGCAGTGCTCGTTGATCTCGATGATGCTCAGGCAGGAGTGCTGCATGTGATCCGGGCACAGGCCGCAGTCATAGGGGCAGCCGTACTGCATCGGCGTGTTGAAGCTCAGCGGCATCTCGGGCCGTTTGACGAACACCTCGCGGCACAGGCGGTAGTACGCGACGTCATCGCTGATCAGCACCCGCTCGGTGCCATGCACCGGGCACCATTTGTCCATGTAGACCCGGTCGTCCTTGAACAGGATCTTGGCTTCGACCGGACGCAGGCATTCGGTGCAGACCGACTGCGTGGTGTCGTAATAGAGGTAGGGGCGCGTCTTACGTTCCATGCTGCTTTGCCCGTTGTTCTCTCGTCCGCTCCCCGGGCCGCAGCTTGCGCTCCAGCGCCATCGCCATCAGCCCCAGGAGGCAGACCCACTGAATGCCGCTGAGCCCCAGCGCGTACTCGAAAGGCACCGGCTTGATCGCATCGATCAGCAGACGCCAGCTCAAGTACCCGGCGATCAGCACCCGAAAGGCCAGACCCGCCTCGTCGCTGAATCGCGGCGCCCAATAACGATGTGAAGCCAGCGCTGCGGCGGCCACGAGCCATTCATAAAGCTGAGTCGGGTGCCGGCGGATGCCGTCGCCAAAATCGATGCCCCAGGGCAGATCGGTCGCCACCCCATAGGTGCCGTCGTGCAGACCGGCCAGAAAACAGCCTACCCGCCCGATCAGGATGCCGATCAGAATCGGCCGGACGAAATCGTCCCCGGTGCGCGAGCGCACGCCGCTGAATTGCTTGCCGACTTCAACGCCCAGCCAGCCGCCCAGCAGCCCACCGACGATCGACTGCCCGCTCAGCCAGACCGACACATCCCCCGCGTGCTGCGCCCAGAGTTGCGGATATTCCAGCCAGAACACCAGCTTGTTGCCCAGTGCTGCACCGAGCAAACAGCCCAGCACGACGCCAAAACCGCTTTGATCGAGCAGCCCCCCGCCCTGCCGGGCGGCCCGGATGCTGCGGTAGGCCCAGAACCCCCCAGCCAGCGCCAGCCACTCGACAACGTAATGCACCGCGTGGGCGAGGTGCGGGTCAGTGATCACGGCCGGCCTTGTCTTCCCGAATCTCGCGGCGGGCCAGGCGCACTAGTTTCACGCAAGGAATGACCCCCAATCCTGTGAAGAACACGACCAAAAGCAACCAAAACGGATCGGCCCGCCCTGAGATCAATTCGGTTCCAATGTTGACCATCCACACCAAGCCGCACGTGCCCGAGCCAACACACAAGGCCGACGCAAGGATCAGTATGACCTGCCACACCACTTGGTTTATGGTCATCCCAGCAGCCTCCGCCGCGCCTCGGCGTATTCGCGCCGCAGTCGCTCCACCCGCTCGGCCGCAGGCACGACGGCGTCGATCACGCCGATGCCTTGGCCGCAGCCCCAAATGTCTTTCCAGGCCTTGGCCGCCGCACCACCGAAGTTCATCGCACTCGGGTCACTTTCGGGCAGAGCGTCGGGGTCGAGGCCGGCGGCGCGGATCGAGGGCTTGAGGTAGTTGCCGTGCACCCCGGTGAAGAGGTTGCTGTAGACGATGTCGTCAGAGTTCGACTCGACGATGCACTGCTTGTAGGCATCGCTGGCGCGCGCTTCATCGGTGGCGATGAAGGCCGAGCCGATGTAGGCCAGATCGGCCCCACAAGCTTGGGCAGCGAGCACCGCGCCCCCGGTCGCGATCGCGCCCGACAGCGCCAGCGGGCCGTCGAACCACTGGCGGATTTCCTGGATCAGCGCGAAAGGGCTCTTGACCCCGGCATGCCCACCGGCGCCGGCCGCCACCGCGATCAGGCCGTCAGCGCCCTTCTCGATCGCCTTGCGGGCAAAGGTGTTGTTGATGATGTCGTGCATCACCAGCCCACCCCAGCGGTGCACAGCCTCGTTGACATCGGTGCGCGCGCCCAGCGAGGTGATCACCAGCGGCACCCGGTATTTGGCGCAGACCGCCAGATCCTGCTCCAGCCGGTCGTTGCTCTTGTGCACGATCTGATTGATCGCAAAGGGTGCCGAGGGCTGATCGGGATGCGCCGCATCCCAGGCCGCCAGCGTCTCGGTAATCTCGGCCAGCCAGTCGTCAAGCTGCGCCGCCGGCCGGGCATTGAGCGCCGGCATCGAGCCGATGATGCCGGCCTGACACTGCGCGATCACCAGCTTCGGGTTGCTGATGATGAACAGCGGCGAGCCGATCACCGGCAGGCGCAGCGAGCGGAACA
>DALYHR010000240.1:0-3905 GCA_031970775.1 Burkholderiaceae bacterium
CATGCATCAGGGCCGGGCGCAGCAGCCCCCAGCGAAACATCTGCGGGGTCTGCGCCGCCCATTTGAGCCGGCGGTCGAGGGTCGAAGCGACGCGGGGCGTGCGGCTCTCGCCATCGGCCTGCTTGAGCGTATCGGCCAGCGGCATTGCCAGCAGTCCGCCGATTTCATCTTCATGGCAGGCGTCGATCAGCCGGTCGATCCAGGCCGGTTGAATCAGGCAGCGTGCCGCGTCGTGTACCAGCACCCAATCGTGCGGCTGAACGCCGCGGGCCTGCAATTCGAGCAGGCCATTGGCGACGGTTTCGGCGCGGCTGGCCCCACCACAGCGGGCGATCCAGGCGCGCTCGGCATCCACACCCTCGCCAAAACCGGGCACCGCCAACTCGAACTGAGCGTCCTCAGGGGAGAGCACCACTAGCGTGGCGACCAGACGCGGCACGGCCGCCAGCACGGCCAGCGTATGGGCGACCATCGCCTGCCCGGCGACCGGGTGATATTGCTTGGGGCCGCCGACCCCGGCGCGTTGACCGACCCCGGCGCAGGGCACCAGCGCGAAGCAGCGCGGTTCGACACCGACCGTGAAAGTCGGCAAGGGCAGATCCGAATCGTGCATGGCAGATTGAAAGAATTAGCGGTCCTGCGAAGCGTGCAGGGCGATGCGATTGCCTTCGCAGTCGTGCACCACAGCGCACCAGCCGTGGGCGCCGAGGCGGAAGACCTCCATCTCGATGCGGCCGCCGAGCCGGATCACCTCAGCCAGTGCGGCACGCAGTCGACCCTCGACGCTGAGATACAGCAGCGGCCCGGAGGCCGGAATCGGCTGCGAAACGGGAATCGGAATCAGGCACCCCCCCGTGCCGCCGGGGCTGGTCAGCACGGCAAAGGTGCGGCCGCCGGCGTTCTCGCGCACCATCGGCAGGGCCAGCACGCTGCTGTAGAACCGCGTGGCGCGGTCGAGATCGTGAACCGGCAGATCGAACCAGACCGCCAGCGGGCGCGGTGTCGAAGGGGCAGGGGTATCGCTCATGGGGCGGATGCTGGACTTTGGGTGCGCGATGGTAGCGCCTACACTGCGCGCCACCATGCAAGCCCTGCTCGACGCCATCACCGCTTTACCTGCTATTCCTGAGGAAGCCTGCCGCATCTTTCACGGTCGCGGCGGCCTATACCCGGGCTGCGAGCACTGGACGCTCGACTTTTATCCGCCAGTCTGGCTGCTGACCAGTTTCGAGCCGGCGACTGAAGAGGAACTCACCGCGATCGGTGCCGCGCTGCAGGCGCGCTGGCAAGAGCTTGCGCCGGCCGGGCAGCCGCTGAATTGGCTCTATCAGCATCGCGATGAAACCCACGCCACCAACCGGCTGATGGCCGGCAGCGTGCCCGAACCCCATGTCGTGCGAGACAACTGCGCGCTGTTTGACGTGCATCTGGCACGGGGCATGAATCACGGCCTGTTTCTCGACATGGCCGAGGGCCGGCGCTGGGTGGCCGATTGGGCGGCGCAGCATCCGGGTGGCCGGGTGCTGAATCTGTTTGCTTACACCTGTGCCTTTTCGGTGGTGGCGCTGCGCGCCGGAGCCGGGTCGGTGGAGAACTACGACATGGCGCGCGGGCCGCTGATGACGGGAAAGCGCAACCACCAGCTCAACGGCATCCAGAGCGGCGCGGGCTTTTTGCCGCACGACATCTTCAATTCCTGGGGGCGCATCACGCGCCATGGCCCCTATGACCTGGTGGTCATGGACCCGCCGAGTTATCAGAAGGGCAGCTTTGTCGCCACCAAGGACTACGCCCGGCTGATTCGCCGGCTGCCCGATTTGCTGGCCCCGGAGGGTCAGGCGCTTTTGTGCCTGAATACCCCGAAGCTCGGGCCGGAGTTTCTGCTCGACCTGCTAAAAGCTGAAGCGCCCGGCTTTGAGTGTGTCGAGCGCCTGCCCAACCCGGCCGTCTTTGCCGATGCCTCGCCCGAGCGGGCGCTGAAGGTGATGAGGGTGAGGCGGGCCAGAGTTGATGGCAGGCCCTAGAATGTGTACGAGAAAAATTATCCGTACACATCATGCGCACCAACATCGAAATTGATGACACATTGATGCAGGAAGCCCTGCGCCTGACCGGAGCCCGAACCAAGCGGGAGGCGGTGGAGATGGGACTGCGGACGTTGTTGCGGCTGCGTCAACAGGCGGAGTTACGGCGCTACAAAGGCAAATTGACGTCGTGGCAGGGGGATCTCGACGCGATGAGGACCGATCGATGATCTTGGTCGATTCCAGTGTCTGGATCGATTTTTTCCGCGGAACGACGACGGCACAGACCGAGCGGCTCGATGCCTTGCTGGGCACCGAGTTTTTGGCAGTGGGAGATTTAATCCTGGCCGAGGTTTTGCAGGGTTTTAGCAGCGAGCGCGATTTCAATCAGGCCAGAAAGCTGTTGATGTCCCTGGACATGGTCGAGATCGGTGGGCCCTTGGTGGCAGTGCAGGCCGCCCGGAATTTCCGCACTCTGCGCGCTTTGGGTGTGACGGTTCGCAAAACCATCGACACCCTGATCGCGACCCGATGTATCGAATCCGATCTCGCGTTGCTGTACAGCGATCGGGATTTCGACCCGTTTGTCGAACATCTGGGGCTGTGCTCGGCTATGACGCTGCCCTGAAATCAGCGGGCCGAATCCATCAGGCCTTCTTGATGAACTCCGACTTCAACTGCATCGAACCGAAGCCTTCGATCTTGCAGTCGATGTCGTGATCGCCTTCGATCAGGCGGATGTTCTTGACCTTGGTGCCGACCTTGACCACCGAGGACGAGCCTTTGATCTTCAGATCCTTGATCACGGTGACGCTGTTGCCGTCCTGCAGCAGATTGCCGAAGGCGTCCTTCCAGACCTTCTGTTCCTCGGCCGCTTCGGCTGTGGCGGCCTGTCCGCTCCATTCATGCCCACATTCCGGGCAGACAAACTGCTCCCCGTCTTCGTAGGTGTAGGTGGATTGGCACTTGGGGCAGGGGGGCAGTTGACTCATCGATCGTCCTTGTTGTTGTTTGGCCGACGCCTCAGCCGACCCACTTGCGGGCATTGCCGAACATCCGCAGCCAGGGGCTGCGCTGGCTCGGGTCGCCGTTGGTCCAGCTCATCTGGATGTTGCGGAAGACGCGCTCGGGGTGCGGCATCAGCACGGTGAAGCGGCCGTCGGCGGTCGTCACCGACGTCAGACCCTCGGGGCTTCCGTTCGGGTTGAACGGATAGACCTCGGTGGGTTGTCCGGCGTGATCGACGAAGCGCATGGCGCGATGCACTCGTGAGGCATCGCCGCGTTGGCTGAAATCGGCAAAGCCTTCGCCGTGAGCGACCGCGATCGGCAGACGGCTGCCGGCCATGCCCTGGAAGAAGATCGACGGGCTCTCCAGCACCTCGACCTGACTCAGGCGCGCCTCGAACTGCACGCTCTGGTTCCGGGTGAACTTCGGCCAGTCCTGTGCGCCGGGAATGATCGGCGACAGCGCTGCCATCATCTGGCAGCCATTGCACACGCCTAAAGCGAAGGTTTCGGGGCGGGCAAAGAAGGCCTGGAACTGCTCGGCCAGCTGCGCGTTGAACAGCACCGATCGGGCCCAGCCTTCACCGGCGCCCAGCGTGTCGCCGTAAGAGAAGCCGCCGCAGGCCACAAAGCCCTGGAACTGATCGAGCTTGACGATGCCGCTGCGCAGACCGCGCTGCAGGTCGCTCATGTGCACGTCAAAGGTATCGAAACCGGCCAAGTCGAAGCAGCGGCTCATCTCGACATGCGAGTTCACGCCCTGCTCGCGCAGGATCGCCACCTTGGGTCGCGACAGATTCAGGAACGGCGCGGCCACGTCTTCGCTCGGGTCAAACGTCAGCGCGACATGCAGGCCGGTGTTGGCCGGGTCGCC
>DALYHR010000241.1:0-3888 GCA_031970775.1 Burkholderiaceae bacterium
TCGTTCTCGGCCTCGTAGCCCATGCTGGTCCAGACATCGGTGGTGACCAGATCGGCGCCACGACAGGCCTCGAGCGGATCAGCAAACACCCGATAACAGCCCGGATCGGAGATGCCCGCCACGGTCGGGTCGATCTCGTAGCCGCTGGGCGTGCTGACATGCACCGTGAAGCCCAGAATTTCGGCCGCCTGCAGCCAGGTGTTGGCCATGTTGTTGCCATCACCCACCCAGGCCACGACTTTGCCCTTGAGCGCAGAGAGGTCGTAGCCGCAGGCCCCGAGCGGAGCTCGGTGCTCCAGCCAGGTGAACAGATCAGCCATGATCTGGCAGGGGTGGAACTCGTTGGTCAACCCGTTGATCACCGGCACACGGCTGTGCGCAGCAAAGCGCTCGATCTTGGTCTGTTCGAAGGTGCGGATCATCACCAGATCGGTCATACGGCTGATGACGCGCGCCGAGTCCTCAATCGGCTCGGAACGACCAAGCTGGCTGTCACCGGTGGTCAGATGCACCACCGAGCCCCCAAGCTGATACATGCCAGCCTCGAAGCTGACGCGTGTGCGGGTACTGGCCTTTTCAAAGATCATCGCCAGCGTGCGATCGACCAGGGGCTGATAGCGCTCGTAGTTCTTGAAGCGGCTTTTGATGATGCGCGCCCGGTCGAAGAGGTACGCGTACTCCTCGCCACGCAGATCCTTGAACTGCAGGTAGTGTTTCATCAGACTGTACCCAGGCTTCATGCCTGTCCCTCGGCCAGAAATGCGCGAATCAGCGGGCACAGCCGGGCGACGATCTCATCGGCCTCGGCTCGGGTCAGGATCAGCGGCGGAACCAGTCGGATCACGCTGTCGGCCGTCACGCTCATCAGCAAACCGGCTTCCAGAGCCCGGTTCAGCAAAACGCCGCAGGGTCGAGTCAACTCGATGCCGATCATCAGGCCCTGACCGCGCACCTCCTTGACACCCTGGAGCCCATCGAGTTCCCGGCGCAGCGCAGCCATCAGATGGTCACCCACCGCGGCGGCGTTCTGAAGCAGCCCCTCTTCCTCCATGATGCGCAGGGTTTCCAGCCCGGCCCGCATCGACAGGGGATTGCCGCCGAAGGTGGTGCCATGGTTACCCGGCTGGAAAATCGTCGCGGCCTTCGGGCCACAGACCACCGCACCGATCGGCACGCCCGAACCCAGCCCCTTGGCCAGCGGCATCACATCGGGCTTGATCTCGGCCCACTGATGCGCGAACCACTTGCCGGTACGGCCGATGCCGCATTGCACCTCGTCAAGCATCAGCAGCAGATCGCGCTCGTCGCACAGCGCCCGCACCGCACGCAGATAGTCCCAACGTGCCGCATTGATGCCGCCTTCGCCCTGAATGGTCTCGAAGAAAACGGCCACCACATTCGGGTTGGAGCTCACCGCCGCCTTGAGCGCCTCAATATCGTTGAGCGGCACGCGGACAAAGCCCGGCACCAGCGGCTCGAAGCCGATCTGCACTTTCGGGTTGCCGGTGGCCGACAGGGTCGCGATCGAACGGCCGTGAAAGGCCTTTTCAAACACGACCACTTCCGGGCGCTCGATGCCCTTGTCATGCCCGAATTTACGCGCCAGCTTCAGGGCCGCCTCATTGGCTTCCAGCCCAGAGTTACAGAAAAAAGCGTTGGTCAGGCCGGATAGCTCCACCAACCGGGCAGCCAGCAATTCCTGACCAGGGATGTGGTAGTAGTTCGAGCAGTGGATCAAGGTCTCGATCTGCTCTTGCAGAGCCCTGACGAACTTCGGATGCGCATGCCCCAGGGTGTTAACCGCGATCCCGCCCAGGCCATCGAGGTATTCGCGCCCTTCGCTGTCCCAGACGCGGCAGCCTTGCCCTCGCACCAGAGCCACCGGCAGGCGGCCATAGGTCTTCATCACATGCGGTTCGACGGGACTGCTCATGTTCACGGATCTGGTTGGCTCGAACAAAGTCGCTTCCAAGCACGGAGGAAGCTTGCGAACCGGTGATTCTAAGCGTCGCCCCCCAGCTTGCAGGGCCATGACAGCCTGCTGACAGGCTCCATGCTGATACTCGCCGCCGCTAACGATGCTCTGGACCCACATCCCAACCCCGTTGGCAATTCGGGATAACACGAAACCCCACAAGGGTCGGCAGGAAAGGCCCGCACACAGTGACTCAGGTCAACACTCACCGCGAAGTCGTCATCCAGGGCCTGACCCTTTCAGGACGCACATTCAGACCCAGCGACTGGTCAGAGCGACTTGCCGGGGCGATGTCCTGCTTTCAGCCAGGTGGCCAGACGAACTCACGCATCGGTTACTCACCGTACTGCATCCCCACCGTTGTCGACGGCGTCAAGAGCGTCAAGGTTCACCAGGCTCTCCAGGAGCTAGAACCTATGGCCTGGGACTTTGTCATGAATTTCGCACGCGATAACGAGTTGCGTGTGATCGAACTCGAACCAGCTCACCGCTAAGTCCCCTCAAGCGAGCGTCTTCACCGGTTTTTTGCATCTCACTCGATCGCGCCTCGGGGTGGTGCGCAGTAGACTCCTCGACGTGTTCTTCTTGCTTTGAAGCACCCTCATGCAGGCCCTCGAGATTTCTGCCGTTGTCAAGGACGGACAAGTTGCCGTTCCGGTTCCGATGCCAGATGGCTCGCGGGTGCGGGTGCTGGTTCTGCTCGATGGCACTCATTCCGATGTGGACGCATCGTTCAGCGCCTGGGGAACTGAACTCGATCAGCTCCCTGTGATCGACGATTTGCCGAAGTTCGATTGAACTTCCGCCCACCTTGACGTGGGCTTGAGGTCTGCTCGCTAGAATCCCGCATCACCGGCACCGCATGGGTTGTGCCGTTTCAACTGTGGCGCAGTAGATTCCAATGAGATTACTTGGCAGTACGACCAGTCCTTATGTTCGCAAGGTGCGAATTGTTCTGGCTGAAAAAAAGCTGGACTACCGCTTCGAACAGTTCGATGTCTGGGGCGTCGAAAGGCCATCCCATCCCCAGAATCCCCTTGGCAAGATTCCCTGTTTGCTGCTCGATGGCGGTGATGCCCTGTATGACTCTCGAGTGATCGTCGAATATGTCGACACCCTATCGCCGGTGGGTCGGTTGATTCCCGAAAAGGGTCGCGCCCGTGCTGAAGTAAGAACTTGGGAAGCCCTTGCGGACGGTGTGTTAGATGCGGCTGTTTCGGCCCGTCTCGAACTCACTTGGCCCAAGCGTGCGGAAACCGAGCGATGTCAAGCCTGGATTGATCGCCAGATGAACAAGATTGAGTGCGCGCTCAACAGCATGGAGGCCCAGATTCTGGACAAGCCTTGGTGTTGCTCCAGCAGTCATCTTTCCCTGGCGGATATAGCAGTCGGCTGCGCTTTGGGTTATCTCGATTTCAGATTCGAGCATTTCCAATGGCGAGACCTTCACCCCGCCCTGGCCCGACTATCCGAGAAACTAGAGCAGCGCGGAAGTTTTATCGATACACGCCCCGTCTGATTCAGTAATTCCATGTCTGACCCAGAAACCCAAGCAGCACGCAAAATTGCAGCAATAAGGACCATACGCAAGTTAATGGAGTTCTGGTCTATTGCCCCCCGCGAGTTGCGTACAACCAATGCCAGCCGCCCCGATCTAGACCCCGTGAGCCCTGAGCGGGTTGCACGTTATCGCCATCCGGTGACTGGTGAAGAATGGGATGGAGTCGGCAAGCAGCCAGACTGGCTTCGTCAGGCGCTGATCAAGGAAGGCTACACCGTCGAGGAAATACGGGTGGCATAAGCGACGGATTCCGAATATCCCGTCCCGCTCCGCACTGCGGAGGATCTCGAAATCCACAATAACAAAACCCCCGAAGCTGAGAGCTAGGGGGGTTTTGTGGGAGGGGGTGCCT
>DALYHR010000242.1:0-3859 GCA_031970775.1 Burkholderiaceae bacterium
CTCTGGCCGGGCTGCCACGCGTGCGCTGCGCGGTGGTGCACCCTTGCGATGTCGAGTCGCTGCGCGGCGCGGTCGAAGCCGCTGAGCTCGGCCTGATCGACCCGGTGCTGATCGCGCCACGTACCCGGCTCGATGCCCTGGCGGCTGAAGCCGGGCTGGATCTGTCGCCCTACCGCATCGAGGACGTGCCGCATAGCCATGCCGCCGCCGAACGCGGCGTGGCGCTGGCCGCCAGCGGCGAGGTCGAGGCGCTGATGAAGGGCAGCCTGCACACCGACGAGCTGATGCACGAGGTGATCACCTGCGCGGCGCTGCGCACCAAGCGGCGCATGTCGCACGTGTTCCACATCGACGCGCCGCTGCACGACCGCCCGCTCTTGATCACCGACGCGGCGCTCAACATCCGCCCCGATCTGGCGGCCAAGGCCGACATCATCGCCAACGCCATCGAGCTGGCTCACGCCCTAGGCTGGGCCTGCCCGAAGGTGGCACTGCTCTCAGCCGTCGAGACCATCAACGAAAAGATGATCTCGACCCTCGACGCTGCCGCGCTGTGCAAGATGGCCGACCGGGGTCAGATCACCGGCGCGATCCTCGACGGCCCGCTGGCCTTCGACAACGCGGTGTCGCTCGAAGCCGCACACCGCAAGGGCATCCGCTCCGAAGTGGCGGGCCAGGCCGACATCCTGGTCGTGCCCGATCTGGAGAGCGGCAACATGCTGGCCAAGCAGCTCGAATACTTGGGCGGCGCCTCCACCGCCGGCATCGTGCTCGGCGCCCGGGTGCCGATTGCCCTGACCAGCCGCGCTGACGGCGCTGCGGCGCGCAAGGCCTCGGCCGGTCTGGTCAAGGTGCTGGCGCACTGGTTCCGCACCCATCAGCCCTGAATCAGCTCTGAAGCACGGAGATTGCCCATGTCCGATGTCGTGCTGGCGGTCAACGCCGGCTCTTCCACGCTGAAGTACGCGCTCTACCCGGTCCATGATGGACTGGCCGACGCACCGATCTTCAGCGGCCAGGCCGAAGTCAGCGGCGACGCTGCCTTCGAGGCTGCGCTGGCCGATTTGCGCGATCAGATCACCCCCCACCTGCCTGCGGGCAGCGCGCTGGTAGCGGTCGCCCACCGCATCGTCCACGGCGGTGATCGCTTCAGCGCCTCGGTGCTGCTTGACGACGCCATCGTCGAGCAACTGGCCGCCCTCAACCCGCTGGCCCCGCTGCATCAGCCGCACAACCTGCGCGGGGTGCGCGCCTTCCGGCAGGCCTTTCCGGCGCTGCCGCAGATCGGCTGCTTCGACACCGGCTTTCACGCCACCCTGCCCGACGTCGAGCGCCGGCTGCCGATTCCACAGTCGCTCCACGCCGCGGGCGTGCGCCGCTACGGCTTCCACGGCCTGTCGTACCGCTATCTGGTCGACAGCCTGGGCGCGAAGCTGGGCACCGGCGTGCCGCAGGGCCGCTGGCTGATGGCGCATCTGGGCAGCGGCGCCAGCCTCAGCGCCGTGCAGGACGGCCGTTCGGTCGCAACCACGATGGGCTTTTCGGCACTCGATGGTCTGATGATGGGCACCCGCTCCGGCTCAATCGACGCCGGGGTGCTGCTGCATCTGCTGCGCCAGGGCTGGAGTGCCGAGCGCATCGAAAAGATGCTCTACAAGGACTGCGGCCTGGCGGGAGTCTCGGGGCTGTCAAACGATATGCGCGTGCTGCGCAGTCGGGCCGCTGACCATGAGGACGCGGCGCTGGCGATCCGGCTGTTCACCCGCCGCGTGGTGCGCGAGGCCGGCGCGCTGGTGGCCTGCCTGGGCGGGCTGGACGGCGTGGTCTTCACCGGCGGCATCGGCGAGCACGATGCACAGCTGCGTGCCGATGTCAGCGCGCAGCTCGCCCATCTGGGCGTGTGCATCGACCCGGCGGCCAACGCCGCAGCCACCGGCAGCGAGATCCGCCCGATCCACCCGAAGGGTGGCGCCGTGCAGGTCTGGGTGGTGCCGACCGACGAAGGCCGCATCGCCGCGCGGGACGCCGCCGGGCTGCTCGCTACACTGCGGGCCGATTCAACTTCGACTCGTCGGTGACCTCTGTGGCTGATCCTCTTGACCGTCTGGCTGTCCTGCCCCAGTACCTGCTGCCCAAGCTGGCCCTGACCCGTCTGGCCGGCCGCGTGGCGTCGGCCTCGCGCGGGCCCTCGACCACCCGGCTGATCGAGCGCTTCATCCGCCGCTACAAGGTCAACATGGCTGAGGCAGCCAACCCGGATCCGGGCAGCTACGCCACCTTCAACGACTTCTTCACCCGAGCACTGAAGGACGGAGCCCGCCCGCTGGCGCAGGCCGACCTGATCTGTCCGGTTGACGGCGCGATCAGCCAATTCGGCGCCATCGAGCACGATCAGGTCTTCCAGGCCAAGGGTCACAGCTACTCGACCACCGCGCTGGTCGGCGGCGATGCGGCGCTCGCGGCACAGTTCGACCACGGTCACTTCGCCACGCTGTATTTGAGTCCGCGCGACTACCACCGTATCCACATGCCCTGCAGTGGCCGGCTGCGGCGGATGATCCACGTGCCGGGCCCGCTGTTCTCGGTCAACCCGACCACGGCGCGCGGCGTGCCGGGGCTATTCGCCCGCAACGAACGGGTGGTCTGCGTCTTCGACGACGACGCCGGCCGGCCCTTCGTGCTGACCCTGGTCGGCGCCACCATCGTCGGCAGCATGGCCACGGTGTGGCACGGTCTGGTCAACCCGCCGCGCACCGGCGAGCTGCGCGAATGGCGCTACGACGATCAGGACATCCGCCTGGCCCAAGGTCAGGAAATGGGCCGCTTCCTGCTCGGCTCGACCGTGGTGATGCTGTTCCCGCAAGGTCCGCTGCGCTTCAACCCCGACTGGACTGCGGCGCGGCCGATCCGGCTCGGCGAGATGATGGGCGACCGAGGCTGAAACCCGTTCACCGGGCCCCATCCACGACCGATGGGGCCGGGGTCGGACGCAGCGAGCGGGCCAGCCGGAGCCCCAGATCGCTCATCCTCGTGGCGGAAACACCGAAGTAGCGGTAGCTCATCCGCACGTACTGATCGCGGTTCAACCAGCTGCCCCCGCGGTAGACCCGGCGGTTTTCGGCATTGCGCGAAGACCGCCTCGCCGACGAACCCGAGCTGTCGCCCTCGGTCCAGCGATCCTCGACCCACTCCCAGACGTTGCCGGACATGTCGTAGAGGCCCCAGGCATTGGGCTGCTTCCGCCCTACGGCATGCGTGTGGTCCCGACTGTTGGCGTCGTACCAGGCCACCTCGTCGGGCTCATCGCTGCCGCAGTAGGCCTGCTCCTGACCGGCACGACAGGC
This sequence comes from Burkholderiaceae bacterium, assembly GCA_031970775.1. Lineage (GTDB taxonomy): Bacteria > Pseudomonadota > Gammaproteobacteria > Burkholderiales > Burkholderiaceae_C > Sphaerotilus. Next base: position 3,345 of record DALYHR010000242.1, read on the forward strand.
GTATTCCCACTCCACCTCCGTCGGCAGCCGGTAATCCATGTCGGTGAGCCGATTGAGCCGTTCCACAAAGGCCAGCGCATCGCGCCAGCTGATGTTCTCGACCGGACACTCGTCTCCGCAGGCCTTGAAGAAACTGGGGTTGTCGCCCATCACTTTCTTCCAGAGACGCTGGGTCACCTCGAATCGCCCGATCTCAAAAGCGGCCACCGGGCCCGCGGGCAGAGGCACCATCCCGCGGTGAATCTCTTCGGCCAACCGAACGCTGTCGCCCGTCACCCGCCGGCGCGCGGCGTCCACTTCGGCATCGGTGAGCACCGGCGTGGTGCTCAACAAAGTCAGCCGCTCATGGGCCTCGATCTCCCGAGCCACCCGAAAGCCCAGATCCTCGGCGCGCTCTCGCGCATCCACCGGGCGCATCGGCCGCCGGACTGCGGCGTCAAACGGCGTGGCCACCGTGCGCTGCCGACATCGACTCGGGACGGTCAGATGAGGGGTTCCGTCGTCCGGAATCAGGG
>DALYHR010000243.1:0-3856 GCA_031970775.1 Burkholderiaceae bacterium
ATTGCCGGCCGCATCCTGCGTGAGGAATTCGGTCTGTCGTTGCGTTGGACCGAATCGCGCTCGCGCGATACCCGTGAGAACGCCCGGCTCACCGTACCCATGCTGCTGGCCGATGGGGTGCAGGAGGTGATCCTGGTGACGCATGCCACCCACATGACCCGCGCCCTGCGCCAGTTCGAACAGGCCGCAGCCGGCCGCCTACGAATCACCCCAGCGCCGACCAGCGAGTTGGCAGCGAACAACGTGCCCCTGCTGGACTGGATGCCCAGCGGCGAGGGCATGAAGGCGATGCATGTGGTGCTGCACGAGCTCTTCGGGCTGTGGCTGACGACCTGAACGGTCGCCCCAATAAGAAACCCGCCCGTCACGATGAAGTGTCAAGGCGGGTCCGGCGACTCTGGGTCGCCTTCGGAAGCGGGCTGGACCCGACTTCCACACCAAGCAGCGACTGCTCGGTATTGAGTGCCTATGGTTCAAGGCGACTTCAGCATAACGCTGTCATGATCGATCTGGCAAGCGGAAAAATGCGCACCATGAACACTCCTTCTCTCGCTCTGTGCATCGTTGCAATCGCCCTGCTCTCGGGCTGCGGCGGCGGGGGCAGTTCACCCAGTCCGGCGCCCGCCGCTTCGACGCCCACGTTGTCCAAGCCGTGGCCGATGGGCACCGGCACCGACCGGGTCATCACCCAGGACTACGGCGCCTTCCGGCTGCTCTACGACTGCACCGAGCGCACCGCGCTGCGCTACGAATACCCGCTCGGCGTCGACACCGGTACTCTGTTGCGCCCGTCCAAGTTCACGACCGACGATGTGCTGCCGCTCGACTGCGCACAGCAGTTCAGCACCGGCACCTACGCCAGCGTGGTCGCCAGCTGGGATCGCGGCCATATGGTCAGCTCCAATCACATGGACAACGATCAGGTTGCGCTGGACCGGGCCAACTTCATGACCAACGTGGTGCCGCAGCTGGCCAGCCTGAACCGCGGCATCTGGCTGGAGGCCGAAAACGTCGCCGAGTGCTATCGGGACGTCGCGCCGCTGACGGTCTACGGCGGCGTGGTCTACGACGACCCGGCCAACGACTTCTTTCTGGTCAGCCACGGCATCCGCAGCCCCGACTGGTTCTGGAAGGCGATCGTCACCACCGACCCGACCACTTTCGCGCCGAAAGCCATCGCCTGGCTGATTCCGAACCAGGAAGGACTCGGGCCGCTGGACAGCTATCTGGTCAGCCTCGACGAGCTCGATGCCCATGTCGGCGCGGCGATGGTCAACATCCCCGGCGTTCCCGCCGAGGTGCGGGCTGCCAAACCAGCCACCACCTGGCCGCTGCCGGCCAACTGCTCGTTGGCCAGCGCGGCGCCTGTGCCCTTCTGAGTAACAACCCCGCTCAGCGCGGGAAGAGCTTCGACCACAAGTCAGCCATGCGTTGCTCGACCTGCGGCTCCATCGTGATGGTCTGTCCCCATTCGCGGTCGGTTTCGCCGGGCCATTTGTTCGTCGCGTCGATGCCCATCTTGCCGCCCAGCCCCGAGATCGGCGAGGCGAAATCGAGGTAGTCGATCGGGGTGCGGTCGACCAGCGTGGTGTCGCGCACCGGGTCAGAGCGGGTGGTGATCGCCCAGATCACGTCCTTCCAGTCGCGGATGTTGACGTCCGCATCGGTGACAACGATGTACTTGGTGTACATGAACTGGCGCAGGAAGCTCCACAGCCCGAACATCAGCCGCTTGGCATGGCCGGCGTAGCTCTTGCGGATCGAGATGATCGCCATGCGGTAGCTGCACCCTTCGGGCGGGAGATAGAAGTCGACGATCTCCGGAAACTGCTTTTGCAGGATCGGCACGAAGACTTCGTTGAGCGCCACGCCGAGCACGGCGGGCTCGTCGGGCGGCTTGCCGGTGTAGGTGGAGTGATAGATCGGTGACTCGCGGTGGGTGATGCGGTCGATCTGGAAGACCGGAAACCAGTCGCGCTCGTTGTAATAGCCGGTGTGGTCGCCGTAGGGGCCTTCGAGGGCGTGCAGATAACCGCCCTTCTCCTTGAGCGGGATGCCGTGCTCACTCTGCCCCTCGAAGCCGGCCGCGGCGGGCGGGATATGCCCTTCGAGCACGATCTCGGCCCGAGCCGGCACCTGCAACTTCAGATCGCCCTGACCGACGTTGCTGTCGGCCAGCTCGGTGCGCCCGCCGCGCAGCAGGCCGGCGAACTGATACTCGGACAGGCTGTCGGGCACCGGCGTGACCGCGCCGAGGATGGTGGCCGGGTCGGCGCCCAAAGCCACGGCGATCGGGAAGGGGCGCCCCGGATTGGCCAGCGCGAAGTCGCGGAAATCGAGCGCGCCGCCCCGGTGCGCCAGCCAGCGCATGATGGTCTGGCGCGGCCCGATCACCTGTTGCCGGTAGATGCCCAGGTTCTGGCGCAGGCGCGGCCGCTCGACGTTTTGCGGTCCTCGCGTCACCACCAGCCCCCAAGTCACCAGCGGAGCAACATCACCCGGCCAGCAATGCTGCACCGGTATCCGCCCCAGATCGGCCTCGTCGCCCTGCCAAATCACCTGCTGACAATCCGGGCGGCGCACCACGGCCGGCTTCATGTCCCACAGCGTGCGGGCCATCTGCAGCAGCCGACCCGCATCCTTGAGGCCGCGAGGCGGCTCGGGTTCCTTGAGACTGGCCAGCAGATGACCGATTTCGCGCAGTGACGACACGTCCTGCGCCCCCATGCCCAAAGCCACACGACGCGGCGTGCCAAAAAGGTTGGTCAGCACCGGCATACCCGCCGGCCTGCCCTGATGGCTGGCTTGTCGGAACAAAAGGGCAGGACCACCGCTGCGCAGAACCCGATCGGACAAAGCGGTCATTTCGAGGTGGGTGGAGACCGTCTCCTTTACCTCAATCAATTCCCCATCAGCCTTAAGGCCATCCATGAAATCGCGCAGGTCTGCGTATTTTTTCACGTTAAAACCGCCCATAAGCCCTGTTTAAATGACGAAACAAAATATAACAGCCGACCCTTCAGATTGATCGGTCATGTGAAGCCCCCTAGAATGGGGGTCCGCTCTTGACAACCGGGGGGTTGTTTACACGGCAGAAACACAGAGCTGACCACCCGGATTCCGGGGACATCGACAGACGCAGACAACACCGGATCAGCTCGGTTTCCTCAGGTCGTGATGAGCATTATCAAGGCGCCGATGACTGCCTCCCGGCGCCGCTCCAGTGAACGAAAGGAGTGTCGATGGACACGTTCCGATTGCAGGCTCGAGCAGTTTCAGCAGTTCAGGACCCAATCCGCCAAGGGAAGCGGGCCGTGGCTCGCGCACTGCTTGCACTGAGCCACCGATCCCTGGCCACGCTCGGTCTGGTCATGGTCTCTTTGGCCGTGCTGACGCTGAGCCATGATCAGTTCCGTACCGAGGTTGAACAGAAGACCCTCGGCTGGCTGATGGAGCGCAAGGTTGCGCGCATCGCCGCAGAACCCGAACAGACTGCCGATGCCCTGAACGTCGAGCCCTCCGCGGTTGACCGCGCCACCGCAACCGATCCGGCTCGCCTCGATCAGCAACAGGCCGCTGTGGCCAAGTGGCTATCCAAACGCTACAAGGTCGCCCCTGAGCCGGTCAGCCGGCTGGTTCAGGAAGCCTGGAAGCTGGGGCAGCGCGACAGCCTGGAGCCAACGCTGATCCTGGCCGTGATGGCGGTGGAGTCGGGCTTCAACCCCTTCGCCCAGAGCGCGGTCGGTGCTCAGGGCCTGATGCAGGTGATGACCCGGGTACACGACGAGAAGTACGTCGTCTTCGGCGGACACCATGCCGCCTTCGATCCGCTGGCCAACCTGCGGGTCGGCGTGCG
>DALYHR010000244.1:0-1727 GCA_031970775.1 Burkholderiaceae bacterium
CACTGCGGAATACCGGTGACGCAACACCAGAAATGTTCTCAGCACTGGAACACGGTTCCCAACGCGAGCCGGTACAAACGGTTTCTACGATGCCGTCAACAATGTCCGGGTGATAGTGAACTCTGAGACAGGGCGAGTTGTGACGGTGATTCGAGGAGCACCATGATGAGCGAAGCAGCAAGACGAGCACGGACCTTGCATCAGAAGATCAAGGATGTGCTGCTTAAAGAGTGGGATCCGATTGGGGTTCAGGCAATACCTGAGGCGCAGGACGAATACGATGGCTACGTCCCCAAGGTCTATTCGATGCTGGTCGCGCGCAAGCCGATTAACGAGGTGCTTGAGTACCTCTTGTGGCTAGAAACTGAACATATGGGCCTCACAGCAGACAGGCAGCGAACGCAAAGCATCGCCGAGAGGCTGGTTGGCTTGAGCGGTTGATCTCTGAGTCGCCAGCCCGACAAGATGCCCGCTCTGTGCGGGTGTTGTTCTATGCGACCGTGTTTGACCCGGTGAAAACCAGCGGCATGACCCTTCTCGATCAGCCCCGACGCCTGCGCTTTGAGAACGTGTCTCTTTCGATTGCCGCGACAACCTCACAGCGCCTTCGTCACCAGCTTGAAGTCGGAGTCCTCGGGGAAGGGGCCGACGTGGAAGCCCAGACTGCGCATCAGCCGCAGCATGTTGGGGTTGTTGGCCAGCACCAGCCCTTCGATCTGGCTCAGGCCCTTGCTGCGGGCGAAGTCCATGATCGACAGCATCAGCCGCGAGCCCAGGCCCTGGCCCTTACTGGTGTCCGAGACCACCAGCGAGAACTCGCAGGTGGTCTGGTCCGGGTTGGTGATGTAGCGCGACACGCCGATGATCTGCTCGGTCTCGACGAAGCCGCCTTCGCCGTCGGGGGTGCGGTCGGTGTGGACCGCGACCAGCGCCATCTCGCGGTCGTAGTCGATCAGGGTGTAGCGCGCCAGCATGCGCGCCGGCAGCTCCTGAATCGCGCTGGCGAAGCGGAAGTAGCGGCTCTCTGAGGAGAGGCTGCGCACGAAGGCCTGCAGCATGTCGGCATCGTCGGGCCGGATCGGCCGGATGGTGTAGAGGTCGCCGCCCTTCATCGGCCACTCGCGCTCGTGGGCCATCGGGTAGGGCAGGATCGCCAGATGGCTGTAGTCCTGGCTGCCGGGCGGGGCGTGGTCGATGACGATGCGGGCATCCACCGCCACCGCGCCGGTTTCGTCGACGATGATCGGGTTGATGTCCATCTCGCGCAGCTGCGGCAGGGCGCAGACCATTTCGGAGACGCGCAGCAGGATCTGTTCAACCGCCTCGATATCGACCGCCGGGGCGCCGCGCCATTCGCCCAGGGTCTCAGCGACCCGGGCCCGCTCGATCAGACGATGGGCGAGGAACTGGTTGAGCGGCGGCAGCTCCATCGCCCGGTCGGCGATCAGCTCGATCATCGTGCCGCCGGCACCGAAGGTGATCACCGGGCCGAAGGGCTCGTCGGTGGTCAGGCCGATATAGATCTCGCGGCCGCGCTTCTTGCCGCTCATCGGCTGGATCGTCACGCCGTTGATGCGCGCGCCAGGTTGGGCCCGGCGCACTGCGGAGAGCATGTCGTTATAGGTGTCGCGCACCTGGGTGGCGCTGCCGATGTTGAGCGCCACGCCCTGCACATCGCTCTTGTGGCTGATGTCGGGCGAGTCGATCTTCAGGGCTACGGGATAGCC
>DALYHR010000244.1:1827-3851 GCA_031970775.1 Burkholderiaceae bacterium
GCCTCGCGGGCCGAGCGCACCCGCTCGTCGCCCATCCAGCAGGTCAGCACCGGCTTGCCGATGCGGCTGTAGTGTTCCAGCACCACGCGGGCGATCGCATCCGGGTCGCTGTCGGGCTTGGGCGAATTGATCACCAGCACACCGTCGACGGATACGTCGCGGCCGCAGGCCAGCAGGGCCTCGCGGATCTGCTCGGGCGTGGCTTCCTCGCCCAGGTCGAGCACCGACTCGGTGCTGGCGTGGGCGGGCAGCTTCGGGGTCAGTGCGGCCAGGATCTCGGGGCCCAGACGGGCCACTTCGAGGCCGAGTTCGCTGACGCGATCGGCCGCCAGCACGCCGGGGCCACCGCCGTTGGTGATGATCGCCAGGTTCTTGCCGACCGGGCGATAGCGCGAGGCCAGGCACTTGGCGGCCGAGAACAGCTGGGTGAATTCGCGCACCCGCACCACGCCGGCGCGGCGCAGCACCGCTTCAAACACGTCATCCGAGCCGACGATCGAGGCCGAATGGGTCAGTGCAGCCTTGGTGCCGGCGGGGCGGCGGCCCGACTTCATCACCACCACCGGCTTGGTATAGGCGGCGGCGCGCAGCGCGCTCATGAAGCGGCGGGCGTTGTGAATGCCTTCCATGTAGACCAGGATGCTCTGGGTGGCGCCGTCGTTGGTCAGGAAGTCCAGCACCTGCGGCAGATCGACCCCGGTGTTGGGGCCGAGCGAGATCACGGTCGAAAAGCCGACCCCGTTCTGGCCAGCCCAGTCGAGGATCGACGAGGTCAGCGCGCCCGACTGCGACACCAGCGCCAGCTGTCCGGCCGCAGCCATCGGGCCGAGTGCGCTGGCGTTGAGCTTGAGGTAGGGGCGCTGAAAGCCCAGGCTGTTGGGGCCGAGCAGGTGCACGCCGTGGCGGCGGGCGATGGCGTGCAGCTCATTGCCCAGCGCCTGAGGCAGGCTGGAGGACAGCACCACCGCGCCCTTGCAGCGGATGCGGCCGGCGATCTCCAGCGCTTGTGCGATCTGCTCGTTGGGCAGGGCGATCAGGGCCAGATCGGCGCGCGAGTGCGCCAGATCGGCCAGCGTGCCCTGGTCATCGCTTTCCAGATAGTTCAGTGAGCCCTCGAAAGGGTGCGCCTTGAGCTCGCGCACCAGCGCCCGGGCCAGCTGGGTTTGCTGTTCCGGTTGGCTGAGGTCGCCGGCGAACACCACGATCGAGGTCGGGGCGAACAGCGGGGTCAGGAAGTGATGGTCCATGGCCGAAGCTCCGTTGCTGCGGTAATACAGCCCGAAGCATAGGGCCTAAATAAGGGTTTCCACGGATACGGCCCGTGAAATTGTTGCGTTGCAGCATCCAATCGGAGCGCAACCCCGATTGGATCAATCGATTCGGTCGAACAGCGCAGCGACGTTCAATGCCGCCCGGCCGGGCGGTATTCGGGCACGATGCGGGCGAGCTGTTGGCGAACCGTGGCGTCATCGGCGCCGGGCTGGCTGCCGACCCAGTCGAGCAGGCTGAGGATGTCGCTGGGGCGCGGGTCGAGCCGGGCGATGCGCAGGCGGGCGAAGCGGGTCGGCAGGGTCGAATCGGCGTCGGCCAGCAGTTCCTCGTAGAGCTTTTCGCCGGGGCGCAGGCCGCTGAAGGTGATCGGAATCTCTTCGACGGTGTGGCCGCTCATGCGGATCAGGTCGCGGGCCAGATCGACGATCTTCACGGGCTCGCCCATGTCGAGCACGAAGACCTGACCGCCTTCGCCGATCGCAGCGGCCTGCACCACCAGCCGGGCGGCTTCGGGGATGGTCATGAAAAAGCGCGTGATCTCGGGGTGAGTCACCGTCACCGGGCCGCCGCGGGCGATCTGCTCCTTGAACTTCGGGATCACGCTGCCCGAACTGCCCAGCACGTTGCCGAAACGTACCGCCATGAAGCGGGTCGAACCCTGCGTTTGTGCGCCGGATTCGCTGGCTTCGGCCGCGAGCCGGGCAATCACCATCTCGGCGGCGCGCTTGGTCGCCCCCATGACGTTGGTCGGG
>DALYHR010000245.1:0-1512 GCA_031970775.1 Burkholderiaceae bacterium
CCTGAATATCGTCAGCCACCTCCTTGGGCGCACGGGCGTCCTTGAGCTTGCGTTGCGCTGCGGTGTACTCGCCCAAAATCAGCCCGGCCTGACGCGCCACTTCCTGCGCGATCAGGTTGAGGCGGCCGCGCCCTTCATTGATGCAGCGCTCGAAGGCGAAACGGTCGGTCGGCAGCGGCTCGGCCAGAAAGGCGCGATCGACCGCGACGTCGATGATCTGCGTGCGCAGCTCCTCCTGCGTGCCCAGCGGCATGTAGGCCACCGCCATCTTCTGCAGGTCCGGGATGTTCTTTTCCAGGTACTTGAGCGGCTCCTTGATCTGCAGTGCCACCAGGCGGCGCAAACCAGCGCGGTGTTTGGCGACCGCCGCCTCGGGCTCGTCGAAAACCTCGATCTCGACGCTCGCTCCCTTGTCGATCAGGGCCGGAAAGCCGATCAGCGTCTGGCCGCCCTTGCGGATTTCCATCAGCTCGGGCAACTCGCCGAAGGTCCAGGCGGTGTAGCTGGCCGGGGCAGCCGGCTCTGGCGCAGGTGCGGAAGTCACAGCGGCCCGACTGGCGGCTGGAGCAGCAGGAGCAGCAGGCGACGGCTTGGCCGCTGCTGGCGGTGCTGCCGCCGCGACCTTCAGCGCCGCCAGCGCCTGAAACGCCGAGCGCGCCTGCCCGCCCAGCTCCGCCTTGAGTGTGGCCAGATGGCGGCCGGTGCCGAGCTGGCGGCCGTGTTCATCGACCACGCGGAAGTTCATGAACAGATGCGGCGCCAGCAGTTCCAGCTTGAAGTCCCCCTTCTGCACCGCGAGCTGGGTGCGCTCGCGCACCGCTTTCAGCAGGGTGTCGAGCAGGTTGCCTTGGGCGAAGTCGTGCAGCTCAACGAATTCGGCGACGAATTCCGCCACCGGCTGAAGCCGGGCGCGCGGCTTCTGGTGCAGGCTCTTGACCAGCGCCGTCACCTTGGCCTCCAGCATGCCCGGCACCAGCCAGTCGCAGCGCTCGTCGCTGACTTGGTTCAAGGCGTAGATCGGCAGCGTCACGGTCAGGCCGTCCTTGGCGTCGCCGGGTTCGTGTAGATAACTGGCGGCGCAGTCGATGCCGCCCAGCCGAATCGTCTTCGGGAAGGCGTTGCTGGTGATGCCGGCGGCCTCGTGGCGCATCAGCTCGTCACGCGTGAGATGCAGCAACTTCGGATTCGTCTTTTGCTCGTGGCGATACCAGCGCTCGAAGCTGGCACCACTGACGACTTCGGCCGGCAGTTGCGCGTCGTAGTAGGCGTAGATCAGCTCGTCATCGACCAGCACGTCTTGGCGGCGCGACTTGTGCTCCAGCTCCTCGACCTGCGCCACCATCCTGCGGTTGTGGGCTAGGAAGGGCAGGCGCGTGTCCCACTCACCGTTGACCAGCGCTTCGCGGATGAAGATTTCGCGCGCCAGCTTCGGCTCGACCTTGCCGAAGTTCACGCGCCGGTTGTTGTAGATGACGATGCCGTACAGCGTCGCGCGCTCCAGCGCCACCACCT
>DALYHR010000245.1:1612-3809 GCA_031970775.1 Burkholderiaceae bacterium
CGGTTGTTGTAGATGACGATGCCGTACAGCGTCGCGCGCTCCAGCGCCACCACCTCGGCAGCCTTCTTCTCCCAGTGCGGCTCCAGCAACTGCACCTTGAGCAGATGGCCGGCGATCTGCGGAATCCACTGCGGCTCGATCGCGGCGAGCCCACGGCCAAAGAGACGCGTCGTATCGACCAACTCGGCCGCCACCATCCAACGCCCCGGCTTCTTGGAGAGGTGCGCGCCCGGGTGGCGCCAGAACTTGATGCCGCGCGCGCCGAGATACCAATCCTCGTCATCGCTCTTGCAGCCGATGTTGCCCAGCAGCCCGGCCAGCATCGACAGATGGATCTGCTCGTAGGTCGCCGGTGCGCTGTTGAGCTTCCAGCCGTGCTCGGCCACCACGGTGTGCAACTGACTATGGATGTCGCGCCACTCGCGCACCCGGCGCGGGTTGACGAAACTCTCGCGCAGGCGCTGCTCCTGCTGGCGGTTGCTGAGCTTGTGGGCGCCTTCAGCGTGGCCGCGCCCTTCCTCGATCCAGGTCCACAGCTTCAGATAACCGCTGAACTCCGATTTCTCGTCGTCGAACTTCTTGTGCTTCTCGTCGGCAGCCTGCTGCGCTTCGAGCGGCCGGTCGCGCACGTCCTGAACGCTCAAGGCCGAAGCGATGATCAGCACCTCGTCGAGCGCCTGGCGCGAACGCGCCTCCAGGATCATGCGGCCGACACGCGGGTCGAGCGGCAGCTTGGAGAGCTCCTTGCCGATGGCGGTGAGTTCGTTCAACTCATCGACCGCGCCGAGTTCGCCGAGCAGCGCGTAGCCGTCGGCGATCGCCTTGCGCGGCGGCGGCTCGATGAAGGGAAAGTCATCGACCAGCCCGAGGTGCAGCGCCTTCATGCGCAGGATCACGCCGGCCAGGCTGCTGCGCAGGATTTCCGGATCGGTGAAGCGCGGCCGTGCGGCAAAGTCCTTCTCGTCATAGAGCCGGATGCAGATGCCGTTGGCGACCCGGCCGCAGCGGCCGGCGCGCTGGTTCGCGGCCGCCTGGCTGATCGGCTCGATCTGCAGCTGCTCGACCTTGTTGCGGTAGCTGTAGCGCTTGACGCGCGCCTGGCCGGCGTCGATGACGTAGCGAATGCCCGGCACCGTCAGCGAGGTCTCGGCCACGTTGGTCGCCAGCACGATGCGCCGGCCCCGGCTGACCGAGAAGACACGGTCCTGCTCGGCCTGCGACAGCCGCGCGAACAGCGGCAGGATTTCGGCGTCGCGGTTGAGCGGCTGGTGGCTCAGGTGCTTGCGCAGATGGTCGGTCGCCTCGCGGATCTCGCGCTCGCCGGGCAGGAAGACGAGGATGTCGCCGCCTCCGGGGCCACGCCAGAGTTCATCGACCCCATCGGCGATCGCGTCGTTGAGATCGAAATCCTTGGCTTCCTCGAAGGGCCGCCAGCGCTGCTCGACCGGGAACAGCCGGCCGCTGACCATGATCACCGGCGCCGGGCCCTGGGCACCGGCGAAATGACCGGCGAAGCGTTCGGCATCGATGGTGGCCGAGGTGACGATCACCTTCAGATCGGGCCGGCGCGGCAGGATCTGGCGGATGTAGCCGAGCAGGAAATCGATGTTGAGGCTGCGTTCGTGCGCCTCGTCGATGATCAGCGTGTCGTAATTCTTCAGCAGCGGATCGGTCTGGGTCTCGGCCAGCAGGATGCCGTCGGTCATCAGCTTGACGCTGGCGCCCGGCTGCAGCCGGTCCTGGAAACGCACCTTGTAGCCGACCACTTCGCCAAGCGGCGAGTTCAGTTCCTCGGCGATGCGTTTGGCCACCGAACTGGCGGCGATCCGGCGTGGCTGTGTGTGGCCGATCAGGCCGGCACCACCTGCACCCAAGCCACGCCCGAGTGAGAGCGCGATCTTGGGCAACTGGGTGGTTTTGCCCGAGCCGGTCTCGCCGCAGACGATGATGACCTGATGAGCGCGCAACGCGGCCATGATCTCGTCGCGCCGGCCCGAGACCGGCAGCGCCTCGGGAAAGCTGATCGGCGGGATCGGGTTGGCCTGCGGCCTGTCCGGCCTTTGGGGCGAACGGCGGGGGCGGGAATCTGCAGGGACCGGGGCCTGCACAGTTGCGGTATTGGATGGGGTGGGACGGCTCACAGCGCGGATTATCGAGGCTGGGGACGGGATGTTCCCCAACTTCACTCCGCTACCGG
>DALYHR010000246.1:0-3803 GCA_031970775.1 Burkholderiaceae bacterium
CGTCGGATCCAACACCAAGCCTCGGTTCTGTGGTCTTCGTTTATGGTGGCAGCAATAGCCGAGTTGATGGTGTTCGGGCTGGTGGATCCGGTCGATCTGCTCGCGTTCGATGACGGTCTTCAGATGACCCGTACGCAGGTGTACAGCCTGGGCTTCCTGTTCTTCTGGGCTGTCGGCATCATCAGCAGTGAACTCAGCGCATTGCTCCATCAGCCGGTCCAACTGGACTCGGACCAGCAGACAGCCACCTCACCAAGCCAGCCGCACGGCTCAGCACGCACCGGCACGGCCCTCAGCGCATAAACCACATTCAAACATTTAGCAAGGCCGAACACCCTTGTTACACATGAGATTGTGATTTTTTTCGAGAACTAGCGTAGATTCGACACCGTCATGCGTTGTTTTATGTCGCAATAAAACAACATTCGACGTTAACTCGGGAGTTTGGAAATGAATCAGCGACTTGTTAAACAGGTGTCTTCCGTGCTCTGGCCGGCGTTTATGGTGGCTGCCGCTGCAGAGTTGGTCTTCTTCGGACTGATCGATCCGCTCGATCTGCAAGTCTTCGATGGGCTGGCTGAGGGTGAGCGGACTTCGATCTACAGCCTGAGTTTCCTGTTCTTCTGGGCTGTCGGAATCACGACAGCGATGCTTTCCGAGTTGCTGCACAAGTCTGCCTCGGAGGTCAATCATTCTGTCCCTGCCCAACGTCGTGAACCTAGCCGTGTCATGGCTCGCCGGCAGCATGCGCTGCATCATTGACACCGCCGGATCAATCCGGACCAAACACGACGCCCGCTAATATCGCGGGCGTCGCTGTTTCTGGAGCGGCTCCGGAGATCAATCTCACCCATGCAGCCAGCCATCACCCTCCCCCTGGGCCAGCCCGTCCACGCCTATCCGACCCAATACGATCCGGGCCTACTGTGCCCGATCCCACGCCTTGCAAAGCGCGAGGAGATCGGCATCGGACATCAGCCGCCCTTTGTCGGCGCCGATCTCTGGACGGCTTACGAACTATCCTGGCTCAATGCCCGCGGCAAACCGCAAATTGCCATCGGCTCGTTCGTGATTCCCGCCGAATCCCCCTGCATCATCGAAAGCAAATCGCTCAAGCTGTATCTGAACAGCTTCAACATGGAGCGCATCGAGTCGATCGATGCGTTGGCGCTACGCCTACAGGAGGACCTGTCCCGGGCCTGCGGCCGTACGGTCAGCGTCCGCCTCCAGACCCCGGATCAGTTTGCCGCCATGAAGCTGCAGGAATTCGAGGGCACCCCTCTGGACCGGCTCGATCTGGACTGCGACATCTACAGCCCGGCTCCGTGGTTGCTTCGCGCTGACCCCGGCGAAGGTACCGTCACGGAGACGCTGGTTTCCGACCTGCTCAAGAGCAATTGCCTGATTACTCACCAGCCCGACTGGGCCAGCATTCGCATCACCTACACAGGGGCTCCAATCGATCAGGCGGGGCTGCTCCAATATCTGGTGAGCTTCCGGAATCACGACGAGTTCCACGAGCAATGCGTCGAGCGCATCTTCATGGACCTCTGGAACCATTGCCGCCCCCTGAAACTTGAAGTCTTTGCCCGGTATACGCGCCGCGGGGGCCTCGACATCAACCCATGTCGCAGCAGTCACCCGACGCGTCTTCCAACCGGTTTTCGCGGCGCGCGCCAGTGACCTGAGTCCGGAGCCACTCAAGTATCTGCAGGAGTCCGAACCATGCCCGCCGTTTACGGAATTCCCACTTGTTCGACTGTCCGCAAAGCACGCGCTGCCCTGGAAACCATCGATCGCCCCTACTCGTTCCATGACCTGCGCGAACTCTCCACCCTGGACAGCAGGCTTGATGAATGGATGAAGGTGATCGACTGGTCCGTGCTGCTGAATCGACGCAGCACGACGTGGCGACAACTGAGCCCGACCGAGCGCGCTTCAGCCGTGGATGCCATCTCTGCTCGGGCGCTGTTGCTGGTCCACCCGACGCTGATCAAGCGTCCAGTGGTCGAATGGCCCGGCGGCGAGGTATCGGTCGGCTTTGATGCCGAAGACTGGAAGCGGTTGCTCGGGCGCTGAGCCCAGCTGCTACGCTTGCGCTCCCCTTCTGCAACGCGAGCGTTCTGACCCATGTTCACCGGAATCGTCCAAGGCATTGCCACCGTCGAATCTGTTCACGACCAGCCCGGCCTGAGGCACCTCGTTCTGCGTTTTCCTGCCGGCTTCGATGACGAACTGGCCCTCGGTGCCAGCGTCGCCTGCGATGGAGTCTGTCTGACGGTGACGGAGCGCAGCGCCGATCGTGCAGGCTTCGATCTGATGGAGCAGACCCTGACTCTGACTCGGCTCGGCGAGCTTCAGGTGGGGGATCGCCTTAACGTCGAACGGGCCGCACGCAGCAACGCGGAGATCGGTGGCCACCCTCTTTCGGGCCATGTCGACTTCGTCGCGACCCTGATCGAGGTGCGTCACCCCGAAAACAACCACGTCATGCGCATCCGCGTTGCCGAAGCCTGGATGCCCTATCTCTTTGCCAAGGGGTATATCGCCCTGAACGGAGCCAGCCTGACCATTGCCAGCGTCGACCGGGAACAGCGTTGTTTCGAGGTCTGGCTGATTCCGGAAACCCTGCGCATGACCACCTTCGGCGACAAGGCCGTCGGCAGCGCCATCCATGTCGAGATCGACCGAACCACCCAGGTGATCGTCGAAACCGTGCAACGCCTCGTCGGTGAGCACCTGGCCCGACTGGGTGCAGCGGGCTAACCCGATCGGACCACCCAGAAACGAAAAACCCCGCCGGGTCGCGGCGGGGTCGTTGAAGCCGTCAGGCGGCCTCACGGAAAGATCAACAGCAGCTTAGTTGATCTTGTTCGGGTGCCAGTACAGGTACTTGGCGTAGATGTCCACATCCTTGGTTTCGCGGATGAAGAACAGACCGAGGATAAAGGTCAGGGCGATGATCGCGATCGGATACCACAGGCCGAAGTAGATGTCGCCGTTCTGGGCGACCATCGCAAAGGCGATCGTCGGCATCAGACCACCGAACCAACCGTTGCCGATGTGATAAGCCAGGCTCATCGAGCTGTAGCGAATCCGGGTCGGGAACAGTTCAACCAGCGTTGCAGCGATCGGGCCGTAGACCATCGTCACGTAGATCACCAGAATCGCCAGGATGATGATGATCTTGACGTGGTTGATCTTGGCCGGATCGGCCTTGGTCGGATAGCCCGCGGTGACCAGAGCTTCCTTGAGTTCAGCCTTGAAGTCAGCAATGGCTTGAGCGCTGGCTGAGTCGAAGCGGTTGCCTTCGGCGTTGAGCATCGCGTTGGGAGCGAAGATCTCGCGTTCACCCAGCTTGACAACGGCGGGGCTTCCCGAAGGCAGCGGTTCGTTGCTGTAGCTGGCGGCCGACTGAGCCAGGGCCCGCTTGGCGATATCACACGACGAGGTGAAGTCGATTTCGCGAGCAATCGGGCTACCCTGGAACGAGCAGGTTGCCGGGTCTGCCTTGACCACGATGTGGGTCGAGGCCTGAGCCTTGGCCAGATCCGGATTGGCGGCTTCGGTCAGTTCACGGAACAGCGCAAAGTAGGTCAGCGCAGCCAGGGCCAGGCCCAGCAGGATGATCGGCTTGCGGCCAATACGATCCGACAGGGTGCCGAACACCACGAAGAACGGCGTGCCAATCACCAGGGCTGCGGCCACCAGCAGGTTGGCCGTGCCGCTGTCGACCTTCAGAACACCCGTCAGGAAGAACAGGGCGTAGAACTGACCCGTGTACCAGACCACGGCCTGACCGG
>DALYHR010000247.1:0-3780 GCA_031970775.1 Burkholderiaceae bacterium
GTGCCAGAACAGGGGCGGGTGCTGGTCGATGGGGTGGATATCAGCCTGATCGATGCCGCGCAGCTACGCCGCCAGATCGGTGTGGTGCTGCAAGACAACTGGCTGTTCAACCGGAGCGTGCGCGAAAACATCGCCATCAGCGACCCGGGGGCTCCGTTGCAGCAAGTGATGCAGGTGGCTCAGCTTGCCGGTGCCCATGACTTCATCAGCGAATTGCCCGAGGGCTATGACACGCTGGTCGGTGAGCAAGGGGCCGGATTGTCGGGCGGACAACGTCAACGTATCGCCATTGCGCGTGCCTTGTTCACCCAGCCCCGCATCCTGATCCTGGATGAAGCCACCAGTGCCCTGGACTATGAAAGCGAGGCGGCACTGGCTCGCAACATGGCGGCGATCTGCAAGGGTCGCACGGTGATCGTGATTGCGCACCGACTGAGCACCGTGCGCCATGCCCATCGCATCGTTGTGATTGATCGTGGTCATCTGGTGGAAGCTGGGTCGCATGACGCGCTGGTCCAGCACGGAGGGCTGTATGCCCGTCTGTGGCAGATGCAAGCAGGAGTCGCTTCATGAGCCAGGATGCCTCCGCCCCGACCGGCACCCCGCAGCCAGAGACACCGCACCCGTGGCGCGAGCTGCTGGGCCGCTACCGCGAGATCCTGCAGGCGGCCTGGGCGGTCCGCCACGAGCTGGCCGGCCCCGCCCGACAGGCTGACGAGCGGGCCTTCTTGCCGGCGGCGCTGAGTTTGCAGGAAACACCACCCCATCCTGCGCCTCGGCGTACCGCACTGGCGATCTGCGCGTTGTTCTCGTTCGGTCTGTTGTGGGCTTGTCTTGGAGAGATTGATGTCGTCGCGGTGGCTTCGGGTCGCATCATCGTCAGCGAACGAAGCAAGCTGGTGCAGCCGCTGGAGACGGCCGTGGTCCGGGCAATCCATGTGCGCGATGGCGATCAGGTCCAGGCTGGGCAGCCCCTGGTGGCCTTGGATGCCACCACGGCCCAGGCCGACACCGAGCGGCTTCAGGACGAACACCGCGCCACCTTGATCGAAGCCCTGCGTGCTGAGACCTTGTTGAAGGGGTTGGCTGACGCCGTGTCGGCGACAGGGCTGCCGATCACATTGCGGCTGCCGACATCGGTCGATAGCCCCACGGACGTTCAGAGCCGGGTCCGTGACCTGGTCCACACCGAGTGGCAGGACATCCGTGCCCGGATGGGTCGGCTCGAAGCCGAGCTGGCGCGCCGTCAGGCTGAAGAGCGGACTGCCCGTGAGGTGTTGGCCAAGCTCGAAGCCACCGTTCCGCTGGCTCGACAACGGGAAGCCGATTTCAGAACGTTGACAACCCAGGGATTTGTTGCGGGGCATGCCGGACAGGACCGGCAGCGTGAGCGTATCGAACTGGAGCGCGATCAGGCCACGGCCACCGCTCGGTTGTCGGAAACCCAGGCGGCTGTGGCCGAGACCCGCCAGACCCGGGCGGCCTATCTGGCTGAAACCCGTCGCACGCTGCAAGACCGTTCCGTTCAGGCTCGACTCAAACTGGCTCAGCTGGTGCAGGAGGATCGCAAGGCCTCGCTGAGGCATCAGCAGATGACGCTGACTGCGCCGGTCTCTGGCACGGTTCAGCAACTGGCGATTCATACCGCTGGGGGTGTGGTCACGCCCGCGCAGGTGCTGATGGTGATCGTGCCCAGCCCGGCATCGACCGACTCAACTCCGCAAGCGACAACGGCTGGAACTCCGGATCTGACGGCCGAGATCAGCATCGACAACAAGGACATCGGTTTCGTGCAGCCCGGTCAGCACGCCGAAATCAAGCTGGAAACCTTCAGCTTTACCCGCTACGGCACGGTGCCGGCCACCGTGCAGTGGGTCAGCGCCGATGCGGTTTCACCTCAGCAATCCGCCCCTGGGAGCGATGGCAAGCCTCCCGCCACGACCAGCCCAGCCGTATTCCCGGCTCGGTTGACGCTGGCTCAGCCGACGATGCGCATTGACGGCAAGGACATTCGGCTGACTCCTGGTTTGAATCTGAGTGCGGAAATCAAGATTGGGCGAAGACGGGTGATCGACTTTCTGTTGAGCCCCTTACAGCAGCGGGTGGGTGAAAGTCTCAGGGAGCGTTGAAATGCGATTGCTGGTGATTCATCAGAATTTTCCGGGGCAGTTCCGGCATCTGATCGAAGCCTGGTGCCGACGTCCGGGGTGGGACGTTCGTGGGCTGGGTCGGGATACCGCCCCGGGGCTACCGGGTTTTGCCGCCTTGACCCGATATCGACTGGCTCGCTCAACCCGTAAGGGGCAGCACCCCTATCTGACGACCATGGAATCTGCGGTTCTGCATGGTCAGGCTGCTGTGCGCGAGATGCTGAAGATGCGTCAACAGGGGTTCATCCCGGACGTCATCCTGGCCCACCCCGGGTGGGGGGAAACCCTGTATGCCAAGGAGGTCTTCCCCAACGCCAGGCTGATTCACTTTTGTGAATGGTTCTATGCCAGCGAAGGGGCCGACATCGGTTTTGATCCCGAATTCCCGACCACGCTGGATGACCGCCTACGTATCCGGACTTGGAATGCCCTGCACACTCTCAATCTTGAGCAGTGCGATGTGGGCGTGACTCCCACGCAGTGGCAATGGAGTCGGCACCCGCAGGCGTACCGGGACAAGATCCGAATCATTCACGAAGGGATTCCGACCGACCAACTGGGTCCGGACGACCAAGCCTGGATCAAGACCCCGGATGGCACGGTGCTGCGCCCGGGTGACCCGGTCATCACCTACGTGGCCCGGCATCTGGAACCCTATCGGGGGTTCCACGTTTTCATGAGAGCGCTAGAGCAGGTTCAGAAACGCCATCCGAACTGTCATGCGCTGATCGTGGGCGGCGATGGTGTGAGTTATGGCCAGCGCCCGAAGGATGCCCGCCACTGGCGCGAGAAGATGCTGCGCGAGGTTCAGCTGGATCCGAAACGGACCCACTTCCTGGGTCGAATCCCCTACAAAAACTACCTGCGGGTGCTCCAGATATCTGCGGCACATGTCTATCTGACATATCCCTTCGTGCTGAGCTGGTCGATGCTCGAAGCCATGGCGAGTGGATGCCTCCTGATCGGCTCAGATACCGCACCGGTTCGAGAGATCGTGAAACCCCAGGTCAATGGAATCCAAGTCAATTTCTTTGACACCCAGGGGATTGCGGATTGTATGGTTCAGACAATTGAATCGCCCCGCACGTTTGCAGAGTTCAAGCGACAAGCACGGATGGATGCTCATCCATTGAGTCGATCGAACGGGTTTGAGAAGTACACCGAGCTATTGATGAGCTAGAACAGCTCAACCAACACGCAGAAGGAGAAATCATGAAACGACGAAATTTTCTGATGGCAGGCGCTGCAATGACGGGATGCGCTTGGGGGTCAAATATTGATGTTGCCGAGTGGACTGAGGAAGTAAAACTCAGTGATGGGCGGATGATTACAGTCTGGCGGAAGGCGCGTCGCTACAGCGGTGGATTTCCTAATTCGAGGCGAGGGCGCAGGATCGAGGTTGAATTTAAATACGACCCACTTGGAATATCCTGGAAAGGTGATTGGAGTGGCGAACCGGTGTCATTTGATTTAATCGATGAGATACCCTACTTGGCAATATTTACCGGCAACAAACAGTTGTGCTACAACCGGCCAGGTACTGATTATTCTGCCCAGTTCTTGCGCTGGCAGAACGGGCAATGGATCGAAGTTCGTCAGGAGGATTTCCCCGTACAGCGGGCATTGATCA
>DALYHR010000248.1:0-3766 GCA_031970775.1 Burkholderiaceae bacterium
AACTGCAAGGCATCCATCGCCCCCCCCGCAAAGCGCGCCGTTTCACGCGACATCGTGGGGGCTAGGCCCATATCGAGCAGCAAAAACCACGCCTGCAACATCGCATAAAAGCCAATCAGCCCATAGGCTTCGGCACCCATGAACTGGATGTACACCGGCACGATCACGATGCCGATCAACGTGACGTAGATCTGGCTGGCGTAGCTGGCGAGGAGGTTGCGCTTGAAACTCATCGCAACTGAACCCCTTGCTGCATCAACACACGACCGATGAGCCGCGAACCCACATCATTCAAATGGGCGCTATCGCGATAAAGCGGTACATCACTCAGCACAGGACGGCATGTATCAGCCACACAGATCACCTGATTCGGATCGATGAACGTCACTTGCGGAAAACGTGCCTGGATACGGAGCATGTACTCAGGCGGAGCCTGACGGGGAGCATCACACGACACACCATCGCCCCCCGTGGGCGCATGGATCCACCGACGCAGCGAACAGCTCTCAGCACGATCAATCGCCGAGTTCGCAAGAATCACAGTGAGCTGAGCCCCGGTTTTGAGCACAGCCTTGATCGAAGCGGCCAAAAGCTCTTCCGCCACAGGCACTCGGGGCCAGCTGCCAGCCATCACCACCTTGCGGTAGGGATGCTCGGCCAACATCTTGAAAACAAACTGATTGCGCTGAAGACAGCGCTGAACATATGAGCGGGTCTGCGTGGTTTCAAAACCAAGAATTGGTGGGCAACCATCCATGGTGTAGTCCATGATCATGAGGCCCTGCGCCTTGGCCATCTCATCGATCAACCCGGTGAAATGATTGGCAAACGAGTCCCCGATGAGTACGCCATCAAACTGAGACTTCTCCACACCCAGCTTGCAATGCGTTTGAGGCGCGGTATCGAACAAGGCCGTAGGCACATGGCAGCCACGACGCAATACCTCCGGTTTGGTCGCCAAGACCCGTTCAAAAGCAGCCACACGGGGATCAAATCGCTGGGGAAATCCTTGGGTGGCGAACACCATCCCAGCCACACCAACCAACATGCCGACAGGCAACAAGAAGCGCCGCAATAGCACGGAGAAAAAAGACAACATCGCACCGCTGCGACGCATAGGCACTTCAATGAAGCGCCAAGAAAGCCACGCCAACAGCACCGAAAGCCCGACCACGATGACGGCACCCAACCACCCCATAGGGATATGCAGATAGTGCACATAGGCCATCAGTGGCCAGTGCCACAGGTAGAGCGAATAAGAAATCAGCCCGACAAATACCAAAGGCTTGAAGCGCAAACCACGCGCAAGCAACGGCGACGTGTTGCCTGCACTGATCATCAGCGCCGCGCCCAAACAAGGCCACAGGGCATTCAAGCCCGGAAAGGCTGAGGTCTTGTCAAGCAAGAGCAGCGATCCGCCCACCAAAGCCAGCCCCAGCAAAGCGCATGCATTGGCATATCGGCGTGAACTCAATGGATGAATATCGACCCAACGCGCCAAGAAACCGCCCAACATCAGCTCAAACAGCCGTGCGGGTAGCAAGTAATACGAGGCCGAAGCAGCGACCCCAAGAGCCAGCTCAGACACGGCCAAAGCCGCCAGTACCAGCAGGAGCAACACACCCAACATATGGCTGCGACTCCAGCGAAACATCAGCACAAGCAGCCATGGCCAAAGCAGATAGAACTGCTCTTCGACACCCAGCGACCAAGTGTGCAAAAGCGGTGCCTCGGCGGCATTGCCAGCAAAGTAATTGCCGTACTCACGCCAGAAGAAGACATTCGACACGCCCAGCATTGCCCAAAGAGCACTCTGGGCTAAACGGACGCTGTCGGCAGGCGACAGCAACCACCATCCAGCCATGCCTGTCACGACAATCACCCCAACCAAGGCTGGCACGATGCGATTGATCCGGCGCTGATAGAAGCGCTTGATCGTAAAACGCCCTTCGCGGATCTCGGTGTAGACCTGCGAAGTAATTAGGAAGCCCGATATCACAAAAAAGATATCGACTCCAACGAATCCCCCGGGCAACCACGCGGCATTCAGATGGTGAATCAGCACCGAAAGTACGGCGATGGCTCTAAGGCCATCGATATCTGGGCGATAAGACAGTTGGCTCATGAACGTGTTGCGCAACCCACGGCCCGCAATAAGTCCTTTTCCAGCCCCAGCAAATCCCGCTTGCGCTCTTTGATGCGCTTGGCGGGGTTGCCCGCATAGATGCCAAAAGCCTCGCAGTCGCGGCTGACCAAGCTCAAGGCACCGACAGCGACGCCGTCATGCAGGGTTACGCCCGGCAGCACCACGCTGCCGCTGCCGACGATGACATGGCGCCCGATCGTGACCGGCGCATGGGTCACCCCGGTGTACTCGGCCGGCACCATCGGATTGGTCATGAACTGCCCCGAGTAGTCGTCGCTGCTGGAGTAGACCGACACCCGGGAAGAGAGATTGCAAAAGTCGTGCAGCCGAATCAAGCCAGCCCCGATCAGGCTGGTGTAGACAGCGACGTGGATGTAGTTGCCGATCTCGATGCCCTCGGCTCCTGCCGACAGCACGCAGAAATCGTCGATGCGCACATGGTTGCCGAGCCGGATGCGCCCCACACCGTAGAACGAGGCCCGGTCGGAAATGCGCACGTCCTCACCCAAGGCGGCAAAGCCCATCGATTCCAGCTGTTCGCGATTCAGCAGACCCATGGGCTCGCCCCAGTGGTGCTCAGGAGGTCACAGACCGGCGGCGCGGCGCACCACGTCGATCACCCGCTGCTGATCCGCATCGCTCAGCGCCGGGTAGATCGGCAGGCACAGCACCTTGCGGGCGATCTCGCTGGCCGCCGGCAGGTTGCCGGGGGCGGCGGAGGGCAGGCCGCGATACATCGGGAAGTCGGAAATCAGCGGATAGAAATAGCGCCGCCCAAAGACGTTGTGCTCGCGCAGCCGGGCATAGAGCGCATCGCGGCTGAGCGGGTACTCCTGCCCGATCAGCACCGGAAAGTACGAGTAATTAGCCACCGATTCGCCGGCCAGCCCGACACATTCCAGCCCCGGCACATCGGCCAGCGCAGCGCGATAGCGCTCGTCGATGGCACGGCGGCGCGCCAGGGCGGCGTCGATGTGCTTGAGCTGCAACAGGCCAAACGAGGCGTTGAGCTCACTCATCTTGCCGTTGATGCCGGGGGCGACCACTGTCACCTCATCGACAAAACCGAAGTTCTTCAGGTGATCGATGCGCTGCTTGGTCTTGGCATCGGGGCAGACGATCGCGCCGCCTTCGAAGGTGTTGAACACCTTGGTGGCGTGGAAGCTCAGCACCGACAGATCGCCATGGCGCAGCACGCTGCCGCCGTCGGCCATGCGCACGCCAAAGGCGTGAGCGGCGTCGTAGATCACCTTGAGGTTGTAGTTGTCGGCGATCTTCTGAATCGCCTCGACATCGCAGGGGTGGCCATAGCAGTGCACCGGCAGGATCGCGGTGGTCTGCGGCGTGATGGCGGCCTCGATCTTGCGCGGGTCGAGGTTGAGGGTGTCGGGGTCGATATCGACAAAGACCGGCTTGATGCCGTTCCACAGCAGCGAATGCGCGGTGGCGACGAAGGAATAGGGCGTGGTGATCACCTCGCCGGTGATGCGCAGGGCTTGCAGCGCCGTCACCAGCGCCAACGTGCCGTTGGCAAACAGCGCGATGTGTTCAACGCCCAAGTGCTCGCACAGCGCCTTTTCCAGCTGCTGATGAAACGGCCCGCCGTTGGTGAGGATCTTG
>DALYHR010000249.1:0-3762 GCA_031970775.1 Burkholderiaceae bacterium
GCCTTGCGGCAGTAGCTCGGGGTCATCGAGCAGCTGGTGGAGAAGTTGAAAAAGCCCTGTGCATCCATCGGCGCGACCTGCACCACCACCACGTCGGGCTCGGCGTACTGTTCCACGCTCGGCGGGCCCTGGTGGTAGCACAGCGGGATATAGCTGGCCAAGCCTTTCTCGCCCAACTTGCGGCCCAGACCGGAGAAGTGCCAGTCATTCCAGATGAAGGCCGAGCGGGTGGGGTCCGCCTCGACGCACTTGAGCGGCCTGGCGCGCGTGGTGGTCTGCAGGATCACATCGCGCAGCTCGGCGGCGCGCAGCGCCAGCGCGGCGTCAAAGGCCTCCACACCCTGGGCAAATTCGCCCAGAAAAATGACGTCGCCCGACTGCACGACCGCAGCGGCCTGTTCGGCGGTGCGGCGCTTTTCGATGTATTGCTCGTTGAGGGTTCGTCCCATGATGACTGCCATACCTGTTATTTGCGGGGTGAGGTGCCGCGGTTATAGAGCAGCGACCTTGCCCCGATATTGCTGCGGCGATCAGGCCCGCCCTGTGACCTGCATCAGCGGTTCCCCCAGTCGCCCAGGCTGGCTCGGTGTTCACCCGTGGCCTAACCTGATAGCATGTGTAACCAGTTGGTTGCCCGAGAATTCAGGTTGTCAGGGCAAAATCCACGATGTCACTTTAGGAGAACCTCCATGTCCAAGACTTTCGTCTCGATCCTGGCCGTCATCGGTCTGATGGCTTCCTCGGCTGCTATGGCTGCCGATGCCAAGGTGGCAACGGATGCCAAGGTCGCCGCCGCCGCCACCAAGACGGCTGCACTGACCACCGGCCAGATCGCCGCCATCGGCGTGGGTGTCGTGGCTGTCGCTGCTGCCGCCAACAACACCAGCTCCTCGTCGGGCACCAAGTAAATCACCCGGCCTGATGCTGGCAGCCTGCTCTGCCTGCTCCGGATGTGAAATGCCCCGCAAGGGGCATTTTTATTGGATCTATCACCCGTGCTGTTCTCTCCCCTGCCCCTGCGGTTGATGCTGCTCCGGCTGCCGGCTCTGCTGCTGGCACTGCTGCTGAGCGGCTGTCAGGTCACCCCGGGGGTCGGCTGGGGCGTGATCCAGCACTGGCAGCGCATGGGCAGCGCCCCAGAGCTGCCGGAAGCACAGCTCGATCCACGCTTTGAATTCCTGCAGATGAAGCTCGGCGACAGCCCAGCAGCCTATCTGGCCCTGGGCAAGCGGGTGGGGGCGAGCGAATCGTGGTACAGCGCCGACCCACTGCTGGTGGTGCTGGAGGACGGTCGACTGGGGCCCTTTGCCGGTGCCGCTGTGGAGTGGCGGGCCGTGCGACAGGCCGGCCGCCCGGACTGGGAGCGGCTGCTCCGCCGCAACAGCACGCAGCGCTGGCAGCGCCAGCGCGACGAGATGCCGGGCTACCGCTTCGGCCTGACCGACGAGATCGAAACGCGCCGTGTCGCCCTGGCCGATCTGCCCGCTGAATTGATGCCAGTTCACGAACGGCTGCAAGCCAGCCATCGCGGGCTGCAGTGGGTCAGCGACCTCGTAAGCACCACCGACGCCGAGGGGCGACACGTGGACTGGACCCAGTGGTTTGCCGTGGTCGAGCGCGCCGGGCGCTGGCAGGTGGCCTGGAGCCGGCAGTGCCTGCGGCCCGACTGGTGCAGCACATTCCGCCCCATCTGGGCCTCATCCTCCGCCCAGCCCTGATCGGCCCTTGCCATCGTGCCCCTCCCCCTCCTTCGCACCCTATTGATGCGGCTTGGCTTCCTTCTGGTCAGTCTGGTGGGCCTGTCGAGCCTGACGGCCCAGGCAGCATCCCGGACGACCGCCATGCAGCGCATCGATCAGCCGCAGCGGCTGAGTGCCTGGCTGGCCCGGCAGCCCCCGGGCTGGCAGAAGGACTTTCCGACCGGACTGGTCTGGCAAGTCCCGGCCGAGCAGGTGGTACAGCGTCAGGCCCAGGAAAGGCTGGTGCGCGCCTTGCAGGAACTGGACCGCTCTGATGCCGGATTGATCCCCGAGGCAGCAGAGACAACCGAATCAACCTCGGCCCCGCTCGCCCTGGCCCGCGTGGTGGCGGAGATGCCGGTCACCGGTCGGGTTCGCACCTTCGGCAGTCCGGGCGACTGGCTGGAGGTAGTCCCCCCATTCGACCCGCTGCTGCAGCCCGGTGACGCCGTGTTGCTGCCCGATCGACCGAGCCATGTCACTGTGTTACTCCCCGACGGCCGCTTGTGTGCCGTACGACACCGCGAAGCCGCCGGGGTGGCCGACGTGCTGCAGCGGTGCGATCACCCTTCCGACGCGACGACGATCTGGGTGATCCAGCCCGATGGCGGTATCAGGCGCCTGAGTCAGGCCAGCTGGAAGCCGGACGCCCCGATCTCGCTGGCCCCGGGCGCCTGGATCTGGCAGCCCCCGACCGACTGGCCGGAATCGTTGAGCGAGCAACTCGCCCGCTGGTTGTCCTGGCAAGGCTGCGCTCCGGAGGCCGAGGGCAGCGGGCAGACGCTGCGAACCATCGACACCCCTGAGGAAGAACTGCTGGCGCGTCGCCACAGGCAGGCGCGCGCTGCCGCGCATCCGGTCAGCAGCAGCGACTGGGGCTTTGTCGGCCTGCTGCAGACCCCCACGGCGCGCATGCGACCGGCTGGCAGCGTCTCGGCCACGCTGCAACACACCTGGCCGTACACGCGCACCAATATCTTTTTGCAGCCGCTCGACCGTCTGGAAGTCGGCTTCCGCTACATCGACATCGCCAACCGGATGTACGGCCCCGCCTCGCTGTCGGGGTCACAGTCCTACAAGGACAAGAGCATCGATGCCCGGCTGAATCTGGTCAGCGAGGGCCGCTGGTTGCCGGAGTTGACCGCCGGCATCCTCGACATGGGCGGCACGGGGCTGTTCGGGGCCGAATATCTGGTCGCCAGCAAGCGCTGGAGTACCTTCGACTTCAGCTTCGGGCTGGGCTGGGGACAGCTGGGGCAGCGTCACCCGGTGGCCAACCCGCTCTCCCGATTGCTGGGCAGCGACTTTGACCAGCGGCCCAATCAGGCCTCGCTGGTCGGCGAAGGCGGCACCTTCAGCACCTCGCGCTACTTCCGTGGGCCGGTCGGCGTGTTCGGCGGCGTGCAGTACCGCCCGGCCAGTGATCACTGGTTGATCAAGGCCGAGCTCGATGGCAATACCTACCAGCACGAACCACTGGCTAACCCGCAGCCGCAGCGCTCGCCCTTCAACATCGGCGCGGTCTACCGGCCAAGTCCGGGCGTCGAGCTTTCGATCGGCTTCGAGCGAGGTCAACAACTGGCCCTGGGGCTGACGCTGAGCACCGATCTGGCCCGACTGCACACGCCGAAATTCTTTGATCCGCCCCGAGTGGCGGTCGAGCAGAACCGCCCGACCCGCGCGCCACTGGACTGGCAGCCGACCGCCAGCGAGATTGCTGCGCAAACCGGCTGGACCCCGACCGCCCTCACCCTCGAACCCGATCGGCTGCAGATCGACCTCGACACCCGCGCCGGCGGGGTCTGGGTGCGCGACCGCATCGAGCGCACGCTCGAAGTGCTGCACCGCGATGCGCCTGCGACCGTCGAGCAGTTTCAGGTCAACCTGCAGGGCGTTGGCGGCAGCCGCCTGCGCGCCACAACGGTCGACCGCACGGCCTGGGTCACCGCGCACACCCAGCCCCCGCGTAGCCCGGCGGTGGGCGACCTTCTGCAGCCGGTGACCGACGCCGCAGTCGAGCAGC
>DALYHR010000250.1:0-3759 GCA_031970775.1 Burkholderiaceae bacterium
TCTTTTCGAGGCCCGCGCCCGTTCGGGGCGAGCCGCCACCATCAGAGGCCACGGATCAGGGGGCAATTCGTCATCCCCCTTTTTCAGGGCGGCAAACACCTTGGCATACAGCAGCTTGATGTCCTGAGGGCGAATTCCCTGCAACCGGGCAATCCGGTCCACCACCCGGATCACATCCGCCACGGTGTCAGATCGCAATCCCTCGTCGATTTCCCACAAGGCATCGATCAGCCCCTCCTGCAGGTATTCACTCAAGGCACTCAGTCCGGCCCTGCGGCGTCTGGCATAAGGGTCTTCATTCATCGGTGTTCTCACTGTCAGTCATTGACCCCTGCGCCTTAGCCGCCCTGCCCATAGTTTTCCTCCATCCGCCGCAATAACCAGCGATCCAGTGTGTGCAGCCACTGTCGGACCCGGTAGAGCGCCCGGCCCTGCCAGGACGTCTGCCACACGATCTGAAAGGTATGGATCGGCAGAAGGTGCCAGGACTGCTCCAATTCACTCTGGACGTGCGGCCGAACCGGGGGGGTCTCCTGCTGCACCGACTTGCGACGCCAGGGATCTTCGGGGAGCTGATCCGGATCTGCCTGCAGCGCCTGCATCAAGGCCCGGCTCAGCCGATGCAGGGCGAACTCCGTGAGCAGATGGCCGCGACCCCAATCCCTCAAGACCTTCTGGAATTCCGCGGACTGCACACCCCCCACCCCGGGGAATTCTTCGGCCGACAGGCACTGAAAGCGCTCCTCCAGCTCCCGCAGAGCCTGCTCGATCACGCTGTCGTCGAGCACGCAGCGCAGGGCCGCCGTGCAGGCCAAGCGCCGTAAAGCAGCATCCTGATGACTCATCGCCCGGCCTTCTTGGATCAGCGACCACCGGCCTGGGCCGAGGCGATCAATTCCTCCAACATCGCCAGAGAGGCACGCCCGGAAATGGCGTACGGATCGAGTTGGGCTTTGGCGCCGTATTTCAACAATAAAGCCGCATGTGTCTGAGACAAACTGATCTGTCCCATCGCCCAACCGGCAAAGCGGCGCTCCATGATCGGCTCGTAATGCAGCAGGCAAAGATCCTGGTGGCGCGGATCCTTGGCGATCTTGTTGTACAGCGCATTGACCTGATCCCGGGCCCCTTCCAGGACCTGAAGGAAGACGTTATCGCTATGGCACAACAAACCCGTCAGGCCCAGGGTCGGATTGGTTTTGCGCGCACTTTTCAGCACAGACTCGACCAACTCCGGCGTGATTTGGCCGCTGCAACGGCTGGCATACAAGAGGCGAACCAACATGAATCAACTCCCAATCAACAATTTACTCAAACAAAACGTCCTAGACAAAATGTAGATCGATTGCACAACAACCGGTGTAACGCCGTCGGCATAAATCACGCTCGGTGCGATTCACACCGATCCGCACCGCCCACCCCGGCGAGGATCAGCCGGTCTGTCGTTTTCCGGCATCGCCGGGCCGGCTGGCGGCGGACACGCCCCTGCCTACAATCCCGCCCCATGAGCGATCCGACCCCCTACACCCGTGCTGCGGCCCTGCCGGCGCTGATGCGCCAACGCATCGTCATCCTCGACGGCGCGATGGGCACCATGATTCAGCGCTACAAGCTCACCGAAGCCGACTTCCGCGCCAACTTCCAGGGTGGCCGCCTGAGCGCGCACCCGAAGGATCTGAAAGGCAACAACGACCTGTTGGTGCTGACCCGCCCCGACGTGATCGGCGAGATCCACCGCCAGTACCTCGCCGCCGGCGCCGACCTGATCGAGACCAACACCTTTGGCGCCAACCGCGTCGCGCAGGACGACTACGGTCTGGGCGAGCTGTCCTACGAGATGAACGTCGCCGCAGCCCGTCTGGCTCGCCAGTGCTGCGACGAATACTCGACGCCCGAGAAACCGCGCTTCGTCGCCGGCGCGATCGGCCCGACGCCGCGCACCGCCTCGATCAGCCCGGACGTCAACGACCCCGGCGCACGCAACACCAGTTTTGATGAGCTGCGCGAGGCCTACAAGGAGCAGGCGCGCGGCCTGCTCGACGGCGGCGCCGACCTGTTCCTGGTCGAGACCATCTTCGACACGCTCAATGCCAAGGCCGCGCTGTTCGCGCTGGACGAGCTGATGGAAGAGACGGGCGAGCGCCTGCCGGTGATCATCTCCGGCACCGTCACCGACGCCTCGGGGCGCATCCTCTCGGGCCAGACCGTCGGCGCCTTCTGGCACAGCGTGCGCCACGCCAAACCGCTGGCGATCGGCCTGAACTGCGCGCTGGGTGCGACGCTGATGCGGCCCTACATCGAGGAACTGGCCAAGATCGCCGGCGATACCGCGATCTCCTGCTACCCCAACGCCGGCCTGCCGAATCCGATGAGCGACACCGGCTTTGACGAGACGCCCGAGATCACCGGCCGGCTGGTCGAGGAGTTCGCCCGCGACGGCTTCCTCAACATCGCCGGTGGCTGCTGCGGCACCACGCCGGATCACATCCGTGCGATTGCCGAGCGCCTCAGCGCCTACCGACCGCGCAAGGCCGGCGACCGGATCTTTTCGGGACTGACGGCAGCTTGAGCAGCAGGGCTTGATGCTCATCAAGCTTCGCCCTGCCGAGCGACGTTAAAACCGGGCTATCCGACGCATCAACCACGGACGAATGGAGTACCCCAGATGATCGAACACCACCCGCTGACCAAGGATTTCCCCGAGCTGCGCGACCGCATTCACGCCATGAAGTCGCATTCGCACTTCACCAACTTGGCCACCGAGTATGAAAGTGTGGACAAGACCGTGGTGCGCTTCGAACAGAAGCTGGAGCACTGCTCGGACCAGGAGCTTGAAGACCTCAAGCTGCGCCGCGTCCGTCTGAAGGATGAGCTCTACACGCTGCTGACCTCGGCCGCCTGAGGTCGACAGACCGCCCGGTGCTGCTCGGCACCGGATGAGCCCGCCTGCGGCGGGCTCGCCCCGTAGAATCGCGGCCGCTTCATCGAGCTGCCGCGCCATGTCTTCCCCCTCTCCCGCACCCACTTTCCTGCCCCCGCTGCGTCTTTCCGGCCTTGAGCCGGTCGAGATCGGCGAAGGCCACCTGTTCGTCAACGTCGGCGAGCGCACCAACGTCACCGGCTCGCGCGTCTTTGCCAAGATGATCCTGGCCGGCGAATACGAAAAGGCCTTGGCCGTCGCACGCCAGCAGGTCGAGAACGGCGCGCAGATCATCGACATCAACATGGACGAGGCCATGCTCGACAGCAAGGCCGCCATGGTGCGTTTCCTGAACCTGATCGCCGGCGAGCCCGAGATCGCCCGCGTGCCGGTGATGATCGACTCATCGAAATGGGAGGTGATCGAAGCCGGCCTGAAGTGCATCCAGGGCAAGGGCATCGTCAACTCGATTTCACTGAAAGAGGGCGAGGCCGAGTTCAAGCGCCAGGCCAAACTCGTCAAGCGCTACGGCGCCGCTGCCGTGGTGATGGCCTTCGACGAAGCCGGTCAGGCCGACACTTTTCAGCGCAAGACCGAGATCTGCGCGCGCGCCTACCAGGTGCTGGTCGAAGACGTCGGCTTCCCGGCCGAGGACATCATCTTCGACCCGAACATTTTTGCGATTGCTACCGGCATCGAGGAGCACGACAACTACGCAGTCGATTTCATCGAGGCCACGCGCTGGATCAAGCAGAACCTGCCCGGTGCCAAGGTCTCGGGCGGCGTGTCGAACGTGAGCTTCTCGTTCCGGGGCAACGAGCCGGTGCGCGAGGCGATCC
>DALYHR010000251.1:0-3741 GCA_031970775.1 Burkholderiaceae bacterium
CGTACTCGGCCAGGAAGAACATCGCGAACGACATGCCCGAGTACTCGATCATGTGACCGGCAACGATTTCCGATTCGCCTTCGACCACGTCGAAGGGGTGACGGTTGGTTTCGGCCAGCCCGGCGATGAAGTAGACCAGGAAGATCGGCAGCAGCGGCAGCCAGTTCCAGGACAGGATGCCGGCGCCGTGCGCGGCCATGGTGCCCTTGCCCTGACCGTTGACGATGTCGCTGAGGTTCAGGCTGCCCGAGACCATCAGCACCACCACGAAGGCAAAGCCCATCGCGATTTCGTAGCTCACCATCTGCGCCGAGGCGCGCAGGGCGCCCAGGAAGGCGTACTTCGAGTTGGAAGCCCAGCCGGCGATGATCACGCCATAGACCTCCAGCGAAGTGATCGCCATCAGGAACAGCAGGCCGGCGTTGATGTTCGACAGCACCAGATCCGGACCGAACGGCACCACGGCCCAGGCGGCCAGCGCCGGCATGATCGCCATCACCGGTCCGAGGAAGAACAGACCCTTGTTGGCGGCGGTCGGGCGGATGATCTCCTTGAAGATCAGCTTGAGCGCATCAGCGATCGGCGTCAGCAGGCCGTAGGGGCCGACGCGGTTCGGACCCGGGCGGATCTGCGACCAGGCGATCGCCTTGCGCTCCCACAGGGTCAGGTAGGCGACGGCACCGAGCAGCGGCAGCAGCACGGCGATGATTTTCATCAGCGTCCAGACCAGCGGCCACAGTCCGCCCAGGGTCTGGGCGCCAAGAGTTTGCAGGGCATCGAGCATCTTCGATTCCTTCGATATCCGTGGGCAATCGACCGGGGCCGATCAGGCGAGCTCGACGCTGATCGCGCCGAAGGCCGGTCCGAGTGCAGCGGTGTCGGCGTGTCCGCCGGGCACCTGCACGGTCTGAGCAGCCAGGCTGGCATCCAGCACGGCGCCGAGCACCACGCTGCCGCTGGCCGAGCTGACGCGCACGCGCTCACCCGCCTTCAGGCCGAGTTGCTGCCACAGCGCTGTCGGCAGTGCAGCCACCGGGGCGGCGCCATCGACCGTGCGTTGCAGCGCCGGGGAACGGCGCACCAGACTGTCGGCGCTGTAGATCGGCACGCCGGCCAGACGCTCCAAGCCTGTAGCCACAGTCGCGGACACTGCGGCCGGCAGGGTGTCCGAGGCGTTGGACAGGCCCGCCGTCACGCGGCCGTCTTCAACCTTCAGGCTCGCCAGCGCTTCGGCGCGGACTTCCTCGACGCTGGTCTGGGCAAAACCCGCCACGCCAAGCATCTCGCCCAGCACGCGCAGCACCTTCCAGCCCGGGCGGGTTTCGCCCAGCGGACGCACCACGCCGTGGAAGCTTTGCACCCGGCCTTCGGTGTTGATGAAGGTGCCGGCCGTCTCGGTGAACGGGGCGATCGGCAGGATCACGTGGGCATGTTCGGTGTTGGCACTGAACGGGCTGAGCGACACGACGAATTCGGCATCGGCCAGAGCCCTCGCGGCGCGAACGCCGTCGGCGCTGTCCAGCACCGGCTCGGTGTTCCACAGCACATAGGCGCGGCGCGGCTGAGCCAGCATCGCAGCGGCATCCAGACCGCCTTGCCTGGGCATGGCCCCGACCAGTTGGGCGCCGACGCTGTTGGCTGCCTCGCCCAGTACGCCGCACAGCGCGCCGGTCTGAGTGGCAATCCACTGCGCCACGGCCAGCAGCTCTGAGGCTTGCGGATGCTGCATCGCTGCGTTGCCCAGCAAAATCAGCTGACGCTGGCCCTTGACCAGGCTGTCGGCGATGCGGCGGGCGGCATCGGAGGGTTGCACGGCCAGTTGAGCTTCGACCCCCTTGGCTTGCGCCACGGCGGCGGCGACTTCCTGCAGGGCGCGAACCCAGCCGGAGGGATTGGCCAGCAGATCGGCGTGAACCGACAGGTTCCAGCCCTCGGCGCGGGCGCCCAGGCGGCTGATGCGGGCGCCCTTGCGGGCGGCGGTGCGCAGACGCACGGCCAGCAGCGGGTGATCCTTGCGGATCGAGGAGCCGATCACCAGCGCGGCATCGGTCTCGGCCAGCGAGGCGATCGAGGTGCCGAGCCAGCGCACGCCGTCCTGACGGAAGTCGGACTGACGCAGGCGGTGATCGATGTTGTCGCTGCCCAGACCGCGGACCAGTTGACTCAGCAGGTGCAACTCTTCGGTCGTGCTGTGGGCCGAGGCCAGCACGCCCAGCGCGCTGCCACCGTGGGCCGAGACGATGTTCTTCAGGCCGTTGGCGACCGCTTCCAGCGCAGTCTTCCAGTCGACGGCGCGCCAGGCACCATCCTGGCGGATCATCGGGGTGGACAGGCGCTCGTCGCTGCTCAGGGCTTCGTAGCTGAAGCGGTCGCGGTCGGCGATCCAGCACTCGTTGACCGACTCGTTCTCCAACGGCACGACGCGCAGCACCTGATGGTTCTTGACCTGAACGATCAGGTTGGCGCCGGTCGAGTCATGCGGGCTGACGCTCTTGCGGCGCGACAGCTCCCAGGTGCGGGCCTGATACCGGAAGGGCTTGCTGGTCAGGGCGCCGACCGGGCAGATGTCGATCATGTTGCCCGACAGCTCGGAGTCGACCGTGTTGCCGAGGAAGGTGGTGATCTCCGAGTGCTCGCCCCGGTTGACCATGCCCAGTTCCATCTGGCCGGCGATTTCCTGACCGAAGCGCACGCAGCGGGTGCACTGGATGCAGCGGCTCATCTCTTCCATCGAGATCAGCGGGCCGACATCCTTGGGCGCGACGACGCGCTTTTCCTCGTTGTAGCGCGAAGCGCCCTTGCCGTAGCCGACGGCCAGATCCTGCAGCTGGCATTCGCCGCCCTGATCGCAGATCGGGCAGTCCAGCGGGTGGTTGATGAGCAGGAACTCCATCACCGACTGCTGGGCCTGAATCGCCTTGGTGCTGCGGGTGCGCACGATCATGCCCTGCGTCACCGGGGTGGCGCAGGCGGGCATCGGCTTCGGGGCCTTCTCGACCTCCACCAGACACATGCGGCAGTTGGCCGCGATGGAGAGCTTCTTGTGGTAACAGAAGTGCGGGATGTAGGTGCCAGCCTTCTCGGCAGCATGCATCACCATGCTGCCTTCCTGCACCTCGACCTTGCGGCCGTCGAGTTCGATTTCGATCATGCTGACTGGGCCTCAGACGTAAGCGGGAACCACGCAGGTCTTGTGTTCGATGTGGTGGACGAACTCTTCACGGAAGTGCTTGAGCATCGCCCGAACCGGCATGGCGGCGGCGTCACCGAGCGCGCAGATGGTGCGGCCCATGATGTTCTCGGCCACGTTGTCGAGCAGCGCGAGATCCTCAGGGCGACCTTCGCCGTGTTCGATACGGTTGACCATGCGCCACAGCCAGCCGGTGCCTTCGCGGCAGGGCGTGCACTGTCCGCAGGACTCATGCATATAGAAGTACGACAGACGCAGCAGGCTCTTGACCATGCAGCGGGTGTCGTCCATCACGATCACGGCGCCCGAGCCCAGCATCGAGCCGGCCTTGGAAATCGAGTCGTAGTCCATCGTGCAGGCCATCATGATCTCGGCCGGCAACACCGGCGACGACGAGCCGCCCGGAATCACCGCCTTGAGCTTCTTGCCGCCCTTCACACCGCCGGCGAGTTCGAGCAGCGTGGCAAAGGGCGTGCCCATCGGTACTTCATAGTTACCGGGGCGCTCGACGTCACCGACCATCGAGAAGATCTTGGTGCCGCCGTTGTTGG
>DALYHR010000252.1:0-3725 GCA_031970775.1 Burkholderiaceae bacterium
TTGGACTGATCGATCTGCTGTTCACTCATTGGTGTTCCCGAAGAAGTGGTGGATTTGACCGCGAACAATGTCACAACTTGTTCACAAAAAAGCCCCTGATTTTATCCGTCATCCTTTCACGAAAGAAACACGGGGGGCGGTATTGAAATTGTCCCAGGTCATTTCCAGGGACGGGTGGCGAGAAAATCAGGGCGCCAGGACGCTGGCCATCGCATCCGCGGTCGCAGCCACGTTGCCGCCGTTGAGTCCGGCCACACACAGTCGCCCCGAACGCAGCACGTAGACACCGTGCTCGATCCGCAGACGATCCACCTGCTCCGGAGACAACCCGGTGTAGCTGAACATGCCTCGCTGAGCGAGGAAATAGCTGAAATCGCGCCCGGGGATACGTGCCTGCAAAACGTCCACCAGCTGCTCGCGCATCAGGCGGATTCTCAGTCGCATCGCGTCCAGCTCTTCGAGCCACACGCCGCGCAGCTCGGGCGAACCCAGAACCCGAGCCACGATTCGTGCTCCGTGTTCAGGCGGGCTCGAATAGTTCTTGCGGACAGCCACCTGCAATTGTCCGAACACCAAGGCAGCCTGCCTGCGATCCGGGCAGACCACCGACAACCCGCCGCAGCGCTCGCTGTACAGCGAAAGATTCTTCGAGAACGAGTTGGCCACCAGCGCCGGCACGCCCGAGTCAGCCAGAGCGCGCACCGCCCACGCATCGTCCTCGACCCCCTCGCCAAAGCCCTGGTACGCCATATCGACAAAGGCAATCAGTCCGCGCCGCGCCAGCACATCGATCACGGCCTGCCACTGCGCCCGATCGAGATCGACCCCGGTCGGGTTGTGGCAGCAGGCATGCAGCAGCACGATCGAACGGGCGGGCAATGACTCCAGAGAGGCCAGCATGGCCGGTGCATTGATTCCGCTGGTGCGGGCGTCGTAATACGGATAGGACTCGACGGCAAAGCCTGCGCCTTCAAACATCGCCCGGTGGTTATCCCAGCTCGGATCGCTGATCCAGACCTTGGACTCCGGAAAGTAGCGGCGCAGAAAATCAGCCCCGACGCGCAGCGCGCCCGACCCCCCGAGGGTCTGAATGGTCACCACGCGGCCTTCGGCGACCGCCGGATGATCCTCACCAAAGACGAGGCGCTGCACCGCCTCGCGGTAGGCAGCCAGGCCAACCATCGGCAGATAGGGCTTCGGCCCCGACTGCGCCGCCAGCTCGGCCTCGGCACGACGGACCGCCTCCATCAGCGGCAGCCGCCCCTGGTCGTCAAAGTAGATTCCGATCGACAGGTTGATCCGGTTGGACCTCGGATCCTTCTGGAAATCCTCATTGAGGGTCAGGATCGGATCGCCGGCGTACGGATCGACATGCTTGAACATCACAGGGCTCCGGAAGGGAAAGATCCGTCAGGGGATCGACTCAGGGGATCAGCTGGGGTCGGGATTATCAGCGCCCAAGGCCATCTCGATCACTGGGGTTAACTGCTGAGGCGTCGTCATGGGCGCGAATCGGGCCATGACCCGCCCAGACCGATCAATCAGGAACTTGGTGAAGTTCCACTTGATCGACTCGGTGCCCAGCACCCCGGGTGCCTGGGTCTTCAGCCACTGGAACAGCGGCTCGGCGTGCGGGCCGTTGACCTCAACCTTGGCCATCATCGGAAAGCTCACCCCGAAGTGGCTTTGACAGAACGACACGCTCTGGGCGGTGCTGCCCGGGTCCTGGCCCCGGAATTGATTGCAGGGAAAGCCCAACACAACCAGACCTTGCGCGGCAAAGCGCTGCCAAAGCGCCTCAAGACCGGCGAACTGTGGCGTGAAACCGCAGGCACTGGCGGTATTGACGACCAGCACGACCTTACCGGCCAGATCCCGCCCCTGCATTGGTGCTGACTCGGCCGTCAACCAGCAGAAATCGTCGAGTTTCATTCCCGGATCCCCCTTGAACATGTGGGCCACTTCAACAACATGGTGCGGATATTTCGCACGAACGCCTCCGATTCGGCGCCGATCTCCACCACTTCGAGGGATCGAGCCACATTGACCCATCTTGGTGCACTTCCCAGAATCGACGCCATGTCACTGCGAAAGCCCGCCATGCGCACCCAAGCCCCTTCTCATGCCGCTGCTCACGCTGCCACGCATCAGGTCGGCATCGTTGGATTCAGCGAGTTCGAGCGGGAAACGCTGACGAGCTTCTTTCGCTTGCACACCAGCAGCTCGACCCGATATCGACTGGTTCGCACCCTCGAAACCAGCGAGATCCTGCTGGTTGATGCCGACTCGCCGGCTGCACTGGCGATCGTGCAGCGCTGCGGCCGGGCCAGTGACTCGATCTGCATCGGCCGCGCGACGGGTTTTATCAGCGCCCTGGCTCATCTCGATCGGCCCATCGATGCCCTGCAGGTCAAGCGGACCCTGGACCGTCTGACGCTGCGCGAGCCCGATACGGTGGCGTTGCTGCCCCCGTTTCCGGACACGGTTGAGATGCCGCTGTCGAGCCTGTCGACCCGTGGTCGCGGCTTCAGTGCCGGTCCGACCTGGCGATGACCAGCAGGTGCTCGACCTCGTCGGTGTGCTGTCGCAGATTGCGCTGATGCCAGCGACCAATCATCAGCATCATGCCGGCCACCAGCGTGCCGAAGATCAGGATTGCACCAAACGCTGACATGCCAAACCGGGTCAGGCCGGCATAGAGCCCGCCCAGCGCCAGGATGCAAGCCTGCTCGTTGAAGTTCTGCACCGCAATCGAGCGCCCCGCCCCCATCAGGTTGTGTCCACGATGCTGAAGCAGGGCGTTCATCGGCACCACCAGGAAACCACCGAGCCCGCCGAGCAGGATCAGGAATGGGGCCGCCACCCAGACGTTGTCGATGGTGTTCATCAGGCACACCAGCACGCCCATGGCAATGCCCAACGGAATCACCCGGGGGGCGTGATCGAGCCGCATCATGGCCGAGGCAATCACGGCACCAACCGCCGTTCCGATCGCCACCACTCCGACCAGCGAGGAGGCCATGGTGGTGGAGTACCCCAAGGCAGCCGCGGCCCAGGCCAGCACGATGTAGCGCAGGTTGCCACTCACTCCCCAGAACAGGGTCGTCGTAGCCAGCGAAATCTGACCCAGCCGATCAGCCCAGAGACGGCGATTGCAGGCGAAGAAGTCCGGCACCAAGGAGAAGGGCCTGTGTGGCAACGGCTCCAGCGGCGCCGAGGTGCGCGGGATGTAGACGTTGAAGGCAGCTGCAATCACATACAGCGTCACGATCGAGGCGATGGCTGCTTCGGGGGCGCTGTCGATGCCGGTTTCGACCCCGGGCATGTCCAGTGACAGCAGCCAGGGCGCGATATGCGGCCCGATCAACTGCCCACCAAGCAGCACGCCCAGGATGATCGAGGTGATCGTCAGCCCTTCGATCCAGCCATTGGCTTTGACCAGTTGCGAGGGCGGCAGCAGTTCGGTGAGGATGCCGTACTTCGCAGGCGAGTAAGCAGCGGCCCCCAGACCGACGATGGCGTAGGCCGCCAGCGGGTGAGTGCCAAACAGCATGGTCAGACAGCCAATGACCTTGATGCCGTTGGAATAAAGCATCACCCGCCCCTTGGGCGTCGCATCGGCAAAGGCGCCGACAAAGGGGGCGAGGATCACGTAGAACAGCGCGAACATCGGCACCAGAGCAGCGCGTTGCCACTCCTCCGCCCCGGATGAGTGGCACCGCGCT
>DALYHR010000253.1:0-3714 GCA_031970775.1 Burkholderiaceae bacterium
CGAGAGCACCCGCGGCCGCGACCTCGACATCACCGGCCTGGACTGGACCATGCTCGACAAACAAGGCCCGCAGCAATGGCCGATGGCCTCCGGCTCGACCGGCGGCACGGTCCGGCTCTACACCGACGGCCGATTTGCCACCCCGGATGGCCGCGCCCGTTTTGTCGCCATGGAGGTCCGCACCGTGGCCGAACCCCGCGATGCCCGCTACCCTTTTTCCCTGACCACCGGACGCCTGCGCGATCACTGGCACGGCCTGAGCCGCACCGGCACGCTCGGTCGACTCTTTGGTCATGTGCCCGAGCCGGTAGTCGAACTCAACCCGGCCGATCTGGCCCGGCGCGGTCTGACCGAAGGCGAACTGGTCGAGGTGCGCTCGCGGCGCGGCAGCCTGGTGTTGCCCGTGTCCGGCTGCGACCGCATCGCCCTGACCCAGGCCTCGATTCCGATGCACTGGGGCGAGGAGGTGCTAGGGGGCAGCGACGCAGACGGGCAGCGCCACCTGGGAATCAACGGTCTGACCCTGCCCACTTACTGCCCCATTTCGAAACAGCCCGAGTTGAAGCACAGCGCCGTCCGCATCGACCGCATCGATCTGCCCTGGCGCATGCTGGGTCTGGCCTGGCTGCCCCAGGCGCGGATGCTCGAGGCCCGCCAAGCCCTGCGCGAACTGATGCCCGGGTTCGGCTACGCCCTGGTGCTGCCTTTCGGGCGTGAACCGCACGACCAGGGGCTCGGCGGGTTGATGTGGCGCTCTGCCTCGGTCAAGCCGGCTGACGACGCGCTAGTTCAGCAGATCGAACAGGCCCTGGGTCTTGATGACCCGGCCGTTCTGCGCTACCACGACCGACAGCGCAGCCAACTCCGGCGCCTGCGGCTGGAACGAGCCGGCGACAAACGGATTCTGCGAGGTGTGCTGCTGGCCGGGGATACGCGGGCCGAGGCCTGGATCCGAACCCTGCTGCAGGACGAGCTACCCACGCCGCTCCCCGGAGCCACCTTGCTGGCCGCTGGCAGCGCCCCACCCTTGGCCGTGGAACAGCCCAGCCCACAGATCTGCACCTGCTTCAATGTTTCGCAACGACAGATCACGTCCGCGCTGACGCAATCCACAGGGTCTCCGTCAGAAAGGCTCACTCGCCTTCAAAACGAACTTCAGTGCGGCACGAACTGTGGTTCCTGCTTGCCCACGCTGAGACTGATGATTCGTCAGTCGGTTTAGAACTCAGCATCGGCTTTTTTCATTTCATGAAGAAACGTTAATATTTCTTCACTTTGAATTCAGGTTTAAATTAGCATCCAAACAATTCAATCGCTCCTCAGGAGGAAGCCATGCCTCAAGTTATCCGCACCCCAATGTCACGTCCAGTGACGGTGGTTCAAACCCGGAATCTGCCTCTGACTCAGCCTCTGGTCTGGCTCCAGCGTGGCTGGCGCGACTTCCGACGCATGCCGCTTTACAGTCTGGCCCACGGCTGCCTGGCGATGAGCCTGGGCATGTTCCTGATGGTCGGCAGTCTGAAGCTTGGGCATCTCGCTCCGGCCCTGATCGGGGGGTTCATGCTGTTTGCCCCATTCCTGGCCTTGCCCTTCTTCAAGGCCTCGATGGAACTGGAAAAGGAACACGGCGCCCGTCGATTGACCACCCTGGATGCCTGGCGCCATAACACCGGCTCGATCGCGCTTTATGGACTGATCCTCGCGCTGGCTCTTCTGGCTTGGTTGCGCATCTCGGCCATCACAGTCGCAGTCTTTCACAACGGCATGATCCCCGAAGACACCCATGTCATCCGGGATCTGCTGACCGGTGAGCATGACGGACTGGCACTGGCCTTCTTCGGATCCGGAGCTTTGATCGCTGCAGCTGTCTTCGCTGTCAGCGTGGTCAGCGGACCTTTGCTGCTGGAACGCCGCATCGACGTCGTGTCTGCGATGCTCACCAGCCTGCGCATTTGCCACGAAAAGCCGGTTCTGCTGCTGGTTTGGGGAGGGCTGATGGCTCTGATGACTCTGATCGGGTTCGCCACTTTCCTGATCGGGCTGGCAGTCATCTTCCCGATCGTCGGCCATGCCACTTGGCACGCCTACCGCGATCTGACCGAATAAAGCCAGAGGACAATGGTGCGCGCAGCATGGATGTGCTGCGCGCGAAACCTCAGGTTCTTGCCGACGACTTCTGGCCGCCCGAAGCTCGCATCCAGAGGGCAAGACCCACACCGATCATGGGCAGGCACAGCCACTGGCCCATGCTGAGCCCAAAGCTCAACAGCCCCAAAAAGTCATCCGGCTCGCGGAAGTACTCCGCAATAAACCGGAATGCACCATAGCCGATCAGGAATGCTCCCGAGATTTTTCCGGCACGAGCCCCGCTCGGTTGGGCAGGCTGGCGACGGGCAAAGATCCACAGCATCACAAACAGCGTCAGACCTTCCAACAGGAACTGATAGATCTGCGAAGGGTGACGCGGCATCAGGCTGCCTGACTGCGGAAAGACCATGGCCCAGGGTAGCGTCGGATCGGCTGCGCGCCCCCAGAGTTCGCCATTGATGAAATTGCCAATGCGGCCACAGGCTAGGCCCGTCGGAACGCAGGGGGCGATGAGATCGGTCACCTGAAGCAATGAGCGCTTTCGGCGCCATGCAAATACGCCCATGGCCAAGATCACACCGAGCAGGCCGCCGTGAAAGGCCATCCCGCCCTTCCAGATCGCAAAAACCTCTAGCGGATGAGCCAGATAGTGATCTGGGCGATAGAACAGCACATAGCCCAAACGACCTCCGAGCACTACACCCAGCATGCCGTAGAACAGAAGATCCTCGACATCCCGGAAGGTCCAGTCCTGTCCTTCGACCGAAGCATGCCGCAGGCGCCGCTGAGCCAAGTAGTAGAACAGCCCGAAGGCTGCCATATACGTCAGCCCGTACCAATGGACCTGGAACGGCCCAAGCGACAAAGCCACCGGATTGATCTGGGGGTGAACTAGCATGGGGCGGCATCATAAAGGCCGCGGCCCATCAAAAAGGTCTCAATCCTTGTCGTCATCCCGACGAGTGTGTAACCCCAGTGCCTTGAGAGTCGTCCGTCGCCGGCGCTGACGCTTCTGCTCATGCGCTTCCATATGGCGTCGCTCGGTCGCACCGGTCATGTCGCTCAACGACCACCAAAGAATCGCCAGCCCAAAGGGGAGAAGGACCCACCACCAATCCCAGAGCGCCACGGGGGGGATGTCAAGAACCTTCAGCGCGATGAAGGCCAAGCCGATTAGAACAAACCACATGCACGTTTTCCCGAATTGAAAATCCCGGACTCAGAAAATCCACTAGCGTCTCGAAAATTGCTGCAGCCGACCGAAGAAAAGTTCGGATCAGGATGTCAACGTCTGATTGTCTCACCCCGTTAAAATGAGCGCGATGACGCAATTTCGTGTCGAAGTATTCCCCTCCTGTAACTGAAAGGATGCCATGAAGGCTCTGTTCGCTCTGGCTGCTGTCGCAGCCGTCGTTGCTACTCCCGCTTTCGCCGATGCCGGTGCCGATCTGGCCAAGGCCAAGGGCTGCCTGGCTTGCCACGCAGTGGACAAGAAGGTCGTTGGCCCGGCCTATAAGGACGTCGCCAAGAAGTACTCGGCTGCCGACACCGACAAGCTGGCTGCCAAGATTCTGAACGGTGGTTCGGGCTCGTTCGGTGCCGTGCCGATGCCCCCGAACAAGGGCA
>DALYHR010000254.1:0-3700 GCA_031970775.1 Burkholderiaceae bacterium
ACCAGATGATGACCATCGCCGATGCCGAGGACAGCAACGCACTGCGGCTGGAAGCGCACTTCGCGATCGGTCTGAGCCAGTACTACATGGGACAACTCGACTTTGCCCATGAGAATCTCGAAGCTGCCGTCGCGCTCTATGACCCGGACCTTCACCACCCACAGGCCTATCTGACCGGGCAGGATGTCGGCGTGTCAGCTCGATCCGTGTCGGCCATGGTGCTGCTGCTGCGTGGCTTCACAACCGCCGGGCTGACACGGGCGCGAGAAGCGGTGGAGATGGCCGATCTTGTGCGTCATCCCTTCAGCCAGGGCTATGCCCTGGGCTGCGCAGCCTGGATCGATGCCTATGCCCAGCGCAGCGACTCGATGAAGGCCCATGCGCTGCGCAACATCGAGATCTCGACCCAGCAATCGCTGGGG
Source organism: Burkholderiaceae bacterium (assembly GCA_031970775.1). Lineage (GTDB taxonomy): Bacteria > Pseudomonadota > Gammaproteobacteria > Burkholderiales > Burkholderiaceae_C > Sphaerotilus. The sequence continues at coordinate 423 of DALYHR010000254.1, forward strand.
TTCTGGACCATCTGGGCCAACATCTTTGCTGGCCGAGCCCAAGTTGCGGAAGGGCAGGTGGCCGAGGGCGTGACCCGGATCCGGGAGTCGCTGGTGATGTACCGCAGCATTGGCAGCGGCATGGTGGTGCCCTACTTCCTGACGATGCTGGCCGAAGTGGAGATGGTCGAGGGCAATCTGGCCGATGCGCTGGCGCATCTGGCCGAAGCCCGGCAGACCATCGAGACCTCCGGAGAGAGCTTCATGGCCGCCGAGGTCGAGCGCCTCGAGGCGCGCATCCGCCTGCTCAACATCCAGAGCGGTGCGGTGGTGGATCCCGATCTGCGCCAGCGTGAGCTCACGGAAATCCTCGACCTCTTCGAGTTCGCGATCGGGCTGGCACGTCGGCAGGGCAACCGGCTCTTTGTCCTGCGTGCCACCGCCAGTCTGGCCGAGGCGTCGGCCTATGCAGGTCGACCGACAGAACCGCTGCGCCAGCAGCTGCAAACCCTGATCGATACCTACCCTGATCGAAGCGTGACAAAAGACCTTGAATCCGCCCTGAAGGTTCTGGCTGCCCTACCACAGCCCTGAAGCCCCTGCAGAATCGCCGCTTCTTAGATCATTCAAGCAAGGAGCGACAGCGATGAACGCAGCCCAGCAGCGTTGGACCCAGGGTTTTCTCGACACGATGCGTCAGGAGGCCGACCCGGCCGCCGATCAGGTTGTGGCCGATGTGTACGGCCGTGATGCCATCAATGGGGTCAACCGCCTGCTGATGAATTCGGTCTGTCCGGCAGCGACGCTGCCGGCCGAGCTGCAGGACATCGTTCAGCGCTTCCTCACTCAAACCGCCGTGCTGCCGACCTGGGCTGACGAAGCCCTGATCGAGCGCTGCGAAGGTTTCTTCTCGGAGCACGGCCTGCTGTCCTCGGCCATCCTGTGCTGTGCCAGCCTGCCCGAGTGCTATCTCGACGCCTACGACGCCCCGGTGCTGGCCTCGACCACGCAGCTGGTCAAGCACGTCAACCGCCGCGTCCTGCAGACCGCCCACATGGTGGTCAGCACCATGCAGCAAGGCGGCATGCGCCCCAACGGCCCTGGCCTGATCGCTGCGCAGCGCGTGCGCCTGATGCATGCTGCCGTGCGCCACCTGTTGACACAGCAGGCGGCCAAGGCCAAGGCGGACGGCACCCCGGCGTACTGGGACGGGGCCCATGGCAAGCCGATCAATCAGGAATCAATGGCCTTCGTGATCCTGACCTTCTCCTACGTCGGGATTCGCGCCATCGAAACACTCGGTCTGATCGATCTGGACGACCCGGAAGATCAAGCCCTGGAAATGCGTGAAGCCTATGTCCACACCTGGAGCGTGATCGGTCACGTGATGGGCGTGCGCGAGGACCTGCTGGCCCACAGCTACGACGAGGCCAAGCTCCTGTTCGAGACCATCAAGCAACGCCGCAAGGGTGCTTCGGCCTCCGGCAAGGAGCTGACCCACGCGCTGATGCAGTGGATGGAGGACTCGCTGCCCTTCCCGCTCAAGTCGCTGCCGCGTGAACTGACCGTGCAGCTGATCGGCGAAGAAGATGCTGCCCTGCTCGGCGTCACGCTCGACGAGCATCAGCACGCCACCCAGCATTTCTGGGAAAAGGCCATTCATGTGGTGGCTGATATCGGCGACAAGCTCGACGAGCACCCGTTCCTGGCCAAGGCGGCCATGACGATGTTCCACTTCCTGACCAGCACGCTGTTCCGCCAGAACCAGCAGTGGACCGACGGGGCCTTTGCCCTGCCGGTGTCGCTGCAGGAGGCCTGGACCGCGCCGTCCGAGCGTCAGCAGAATCTCGACAAGCTCGACGGCAACGAAAGCCTGCTGGCCGGCATCGAGGCCGATTCGCCCGGCACCCTGATCAAGTCGCTGTCCGACAACCTGCACATTCCCGGCCTGCCTTCGTCACAGCCTGCCAAGCCTGCCCGGGTCGCCAGCCACGATGCCGGCATGGCTGCCGACTCACCGGGCTTCTGACCGAAACGCGACTCAGTTTGCCAGCCCCTCGGCGCAGCGCCGCAAGGTGGCTTCGTCGAGGGTGTCGAGCTCAACGGGGACAGCCTGGGCCCATTGGCGCAGGTAACCCGGCTGAGAGCGGCTGTACAGCGGGTCGTAGTGCAGCACCATCAGCTCGCCAAACAGGTTGGGCAAGTCGCCTGACCTGGCCCAGGACACCCAGCGGTCGATCGTCTCGTTGGCCTGCAGGCCTCTGAGCATCTCCAGCCGAGCCACCAGCGCGGCGCGGTCGTCGCCGAGATAGGCGTAATCGCGCAGCAGGAATTGCAGCCGGGCCGGCACCGAGGCCTCGATGCGCCAGCACGGGCTGGCGCGCAATCGGTCGATCAGCCCGTTAGGCAGGGCAACCCGGCCGATCTTGCGGCTTTCGGCCTCAACCCACACCGGCTGCGTCAGGTCAATCTGTTCCAGCGCCCCGGCCAGCCGGGTTTCGAACTGCTTTTGCGAGGGCTGCGCCAACCCCGGCACGGCACCGAGCACCGAGCCCTTGTGCACCGCCAGCGCTTCGAGGTCGAGCGTCTGCGCCCCGGCTTGTGCCAGCGCGTGCAGCAGCCGCGTCTTGGCGCTGCCGGTCGGCCCGCACAGCACCCGCAGCTGCAGCTTCGGCGCCAGCGCGTCGATCTGCTCGATCACATGCTGCCGATAGCGCTTGTAGCCCCCAGCCAGTTGCTGCGCATCCCAGCCGACCAGCCTGAACCACTGCACCATCGAGCCGCTGCGCATACCGCCGCGCCAGCAGTAGATCAGCGGCCGCCAGCCCTGAGGTTGATCGGCAAAGCGCTCGCGCAGGTGCCGCGCCAGATTGGCCGCCACCATCGCCCCGCCGACCCTCCGGGCCTCGAAAGCGCCCTGCTGCTTGTAGAGCGTGCCAACGATGCGGCGCTCCTCGTCGTCAAGCACCGGGCAGTTGATCGCACCGGGCAGATGGTCCTCGGCGAACTCAGACGGCGAGCGCGCGTCGATGATCGTGTCAAAGGACGGAACATCCGCCAGAGTGACCGGGCCGCGGTGCGATGTACGGTTGGAGGGCGACGAAGGGTTCATGCGTTCAGGCGGGGCACCGCCTCCAACAGGGTTCGGGTATAGGCCTGACTCGGTCGCGTCAGGATCTCTTCGGCCGCTCCGATCTCAACCAGACGACCCGCCTGCATCACCGCGACGCGATGGGCGATGTACTCGACCACGCCGATGTTGTGGGTGATGAACAGCATCGCCACCCCGGTGCGCTGTT
>DALYHR010000255.1:0-3698 GCA_031970775.1 Burkholderiaceae bacterium
GGCGCCGATCGCCCGGCTGCTGCTCGACGAGATCGACTCTGGCACGGTCGAGTTCATGCCGAACTACGACGGCTCGACCGAGGAGCCGCGGCAGCTGCCGGCGCGGCTGCCCTTTGTGCTGCTCAACGGTGCCAGCGGCATCGCGGTCGGTCTGGCCACCGAGATTCCCAGCCACAACCTGCGCGAAGTCGCCGCCGCCGCGGTGGCGCTGATTCGCGACGAGCAGCTTTCGGACGATCAACTGGCCGAGCTGCTGCCGGGGCCGGACTTTCCCGGCGGGGCGCAGATCATCTCTACGCCGGCCGAGATCCGCGAGGCCTACCGGGGCGGCCGTGGCAGCCTCAAGGTGAGGGCGCGCTGGCAGGTCGAGGAGCTGGCGCGCGGCCAGTGGCAGCTGATCGTCACCGAGCTGCCGCCCGGCACCAGCGCGCAAAAGGTGCTGGAAGAGATCGAGGAGCTGACCAACCCGAAGATCAAGGCCGGCAAGAAGGCGCTGAGCGCCGATCAGACCCAGCTCAAGGCGGCGGTGCTGGCGGTGCTGGATGCGGTGCGCGACGAATCGAGCAAGGACGCGCCGGTGCGGCTGGTCTTCGAGCCCAAGAGCCGCAGCATCGAGGTGCAGGAGCTGGTGACCACGCTGCTGGCCCACACCAGCCTGGAAAGCTCGGTGCCGATGAATCTGACCATGATCGGTGCCGACGGCCGGCCGACCCAGAAGGGGCTGCGCCAGATCCTGACCGAGTGGGTGGGCTTCCGGCAGGAGACGGTGCGGCGCCGCACCGCCGACCGTCTGGAGCGGGTCGGCGATCGCATCCACGTGCTCGAAGGCCGGCAGCTGGTGCTGCTCAATATCGACGAGGTGATCCGCATCATCCGTGAGTCGGATGAGCCCAAGCCGGCGCTGATCGCCCGCTTTGCCTTGAGCGACCGCCAGGCCGAGGACATTCTCGAGATCCGCCTGCGCCAGCTGGCCCGGCTGGAGGCGATTCAGATCGAGCAGGAGCTTTCCGCTCTGCGCGGCGAGCGCGACCGGCTGCGCGAGATTCTCGACAGCGCCTCGGTGCTGCGCCGCACCGTGATCCGTGAGATCGAAGCCGATGCCAAGCAGTACGGCGATGATCGGCGCACGCTGATTCAGGCCGACAAGCGTGCCGTGGCTGAAGTCAAGGTGCCCGATGAGCCGGTGACGGTGGTGGTCAGCACCAAGGGCTGGGTGCGGGTGCGCCAGGGGCATGGCCACGACCGGGCAGCCTTTGCCTTCAAGGCGGGCGACGGGCTGCTGGCGACCTTCGAGTGCCGCAGCGTTGATCCGCTGCTGGTCTTTGCCGACAACGGCCGGGTGCATTCGGTGCCGGTGTCGGCACTGCCGGGCTCGCGCGGTGATGGTCAGCCGATCACCACGCTGATCGAGCTGGAAGCGGGCAGCAAGCCGCTGCACTTCCTGGCCGCAGCGGCGGATGTCCGGCTGCTGCTGGCCCATAGCGGTGCGACCGGGCTGATCGCCCTGGTGGGCGATCTGATCAGCCGCAATCGCACCGGCAAGGCGTTTTTGACGCTTGAAGCGGGCGAGTTGCCGCTGGCGCCGGTGCCGATTCCGGCTCACGCCACCGAGCTGGCCTGTCTGGCCGAGAGCGGCCGGCTGCTGGTCTTTGCGCTGTCCGAGCTGCGCCATCAGCCCAACGGCGGGCGCGGGCTGGCGCTGATGGCGGTGGATGTGGCTACCGATCCGCTGCGCGCCGTGCTGCCCTTCAGCGGCGGCCTGCATCTGACGGGGACCGGCCGAGGCGCCAAGCCGCGCGAGGATGACCTCAAGGGCGTGCGGCTGGTGGCGCATGCCGGCAAGCGCGGACGCAACGGCGTGCCGGCTGCGGGCTTTGTCAGGGTGGAGTCGATGTCGGCGCTGGGCTGAGCGCAGTCGCCACGCCTCGGGCCGGCAGGCGCTGACGGATCAGCAGCGCCTCTTCGCGGTCGGTGGGGCGCCGCTCACGGCTGACGATGCGCCAGCCCGCCCGCTCATCGGCGGGTTCGGGCCAGGGCAGCGATTCCACCTGCCAGTCGCAGCCGTTGGCCTGGGCGCCGGCGCGGACTTTCCAGTTCGGGCCGAACACCATCAGTGCGGCGGTCTGACCCTTGTTGAGCCGGACGGTCTCGATGCAGGCGCCGGCCGGCACGTGGCGGGCGATGCGCTCGACCAGCGGCCGGTAGCTGCGCGCATGGTCGAGCAGCGGCAGCCACAGCGTCATCAGCAGGGTCCAGTTCAGCACCACGCCGGAAGCGGGCAGCACCATCGATTTCCACAGCGCTTCGCGGTGGCGGCCGGTGCGCCAACGCACCAGCCACAGCCAGATCAGCGTGATCACCAATGCCACCAGCAGGGCCAGCGCCTGAAAGCGGCTGACGTACTCGGGGGCCAGTCGCGCGACGTTGGCGGCCGGCTGCGTGGGGTAGCCTGTTTGCAGCGCGCTGTAGATCACCCAGATCGTCAGCGCGCAGAAGCTGAAAAAGAACACCGAGAACCAGTCGATCGCCGCCGCAACGCTGCGGCGCAGCGTTGGCAGGGCGAAGGCGGCCAGCACGGACATGCCCGGCAAGGCCAGCATCAGGGCCTTGTCGGAGCTGCCCATGGCGAAGCTGACGCCCAGCATCAGCGCGACCAAGGTCAGCGGCAGCGCGATATGGCGTCGGTTGAGCTGATAGCGCCATTGCCAGAGCGTCCAGCCGACCAGCGGCCAGACCGGCCAGGCAAACCAGGCCACCAGTTCGGGAAAATCCAGCAGATAGGCCGGCTGCGTCGCCAGCCGAATCACCCAGGCGCCACTGAGGGTCGCACTGATCAGGGCCAGCAGGGCGGCTGCGGCGATCCACGGCACCAGCCGTCTTAGGGCGTCGGCCTGCGACCGCCAGCCGATCACGCCGCAGCCCAGGCACAGCAGCAGCGATGTGGTTGCCGCACCGCTGGCGGCCAGCACCACCGGCGCCATCAGAACAGCAATCCGCGACTGAACCGAGCGGTATGGGGCGATCGCCAGACCGAACAGCAGCCAACTCATCGAGGCGAGCTGTACCAGTTCCGGTGTGGTCTCGTGACCCAGCTGTAGCAGCCCAAGGCAGGCCATCAGCGCCAGAACGGCGCCATCGGCGATCGCACGGGCGTAGTCGACCGGTTGCGCTTCGCCGCCGAAGGCGTAGGCCACTGGCTGTGCAGCTTCCGAGCGGGCCAGATAGTAGGTGGCGTACCAGGTCAGCGCCAGGGTGGCCAGCAGCAGCAGGGCAAAGGGAAGTCGTGCCGCGATCGTCATGCCGACCCAGCCCTGCAGCAGTTGCAGGCTGGCTGCACCGAGCCAGTAGGGCAGGACGCTGCCGTCCGAAGCCAGCCCGGGCAGCGACGGCGCCAGCCAGGAAGTCTGCCCACCCAGCATCGCCAGCATGTGGCCGACGGCGCTGATTTCGGCCGATTTCCAGGGGTCGCGGCCGAACACTCCCGGCAGCACGTAGGCCAGGCACAGCAGATACAGGGCCACACGGGGAAGCCGACGTGCCGCGCGCTGACCGACGACGGCCGGATTGGGAGTGTTCACTTGCGGAAAGGTTCCAATGAAAAAGGCAGCCTTTCGGGCTGCCTTCGTGCATCAGGACTCGAAGAATTACTTCTTGAGGCTGATCTTGGCGAACTTGTTGCGGAACTTCTCGACGCGACC
>DALYHR010000256.1:0-3684 GCA_031970775.1 Burkholderiaceae bacterium
TGCGGGCGTTGGTGGCCTATATGAGAGAGTTTGCCGTTGCCCATGGCTGAGACATTCCCCTCGATCGATCCGGCGCTGGCCGGACTTCGCCAGCAGATTGACGCCGTCGATCGCGAGTTGCTCGACCTGCTCAACCGCCGCGCCCGGCTGGCGCAGCAGGTCGGCGAGGTCAAGAAGCATGAGGGCTCGGTGGTGTTCCGCCCCGAGCGCGAGGTGCAGGTGATCGAGGGGCTGCAATCGGCCAACCCGGGCCCGATCCAGTCGGCCAGCATTGCGCCGATCTGGCGCGAAATCATGAGCGCCTGTCGCTCGCTCGAAGCGCCGCTGCGGGTGGCCTTCCTCGGTCCGGCCGGCACCTTTAGCGAGCAGGCCGCGCTGGCCTACTTTGGCGCTTCGGTGACCCCGGTGCCCTGCACCGGCATCGACGAAGTGTTTCGAGCGACCACTGCCGGCACGGCGGATTTCGGCGTGGTGCCGGTCGAGAATTCCACCGAGGGCGTGGTCGCCCGCTCACTCGATCTGTTTCTGAGCACGCCGCTGACCCTGATCGGCGAAACCAGTCTGGCGGTGCGCCACAACCTGCTGCGCCGTGAGCCCTCGCTGGAGGGCATCACGGCGGTCTGTGCTCATCCTCAGGCCCTGGCCCAGTGCCACGGCTGGCTGGGCAGCCAACTGCCGCAGGTCGAGCGTCGGCCGGTTTCCAGCAACGCCGAGGGTGCCCGACTGGCGGGCCTTGATCCGTCACTGGCCGCACTGGCCAGCGAAAAGGCCGCGAGCCAGTGGGGTCTGCATGTGGTGGTGCCGGCGGTACAGGACGATCCGAACAATCGCACCCGCTTCGTCATCGTTGCCCATCCCGATCGCCAGCCTTCGCCCGGCATTTCGGGGCAGGATTGCACGAGTCTGATCGTTTCGGTCGAAAACCGCCCCGGTGCGGTGCACGACATGCTGGTACCGTTGAAAACCGGTGGGGTTTCGATGACGCGATTCGAGTCCCGTCCGGCGCGATCCGGGCAGTGGGAGTACTACTTCCACATCGATATCAAGGGGCATCAGGCCGAGCCGGCCGTGGCGCAAGCGCTGAAGGAGCTCCGCAAGGTCTGTGCTTTCTTCAAGGTGCTGGGGTCGTACCCCATGGACGTGAAATAACAGGCCCGGCGCCTACGACGAACTGATCCTGGAACGGAACATGATCAAGCAGCTTGGGTTGATCGGGTGCGGTCTGATGGGCGGCAGCTTTGCGCTGGCGCTTAAGAAGGCCGGTCTGGTTGAGCGGGTGGTCGGCTACAGCAAGTCGCCGTCGACCCTGGACAAGGCGCGCAAGCTTGGCGTCATCGATACCGCCGCTGAGTCGGCATTGCTGGCCGTGACTGGCTCCGACGTGGTGCTGGTGGCTGTGCCGGTGGCCGCCACTGAGGGCACGCTCAAGGCGATTCGTCACATCGTCGACCCGAACACGCTCTACATGGACGTCGGATCGACCAAGCGCGATGTGGTCGATGCCGCGCGCCGGGTGCTGCGCGATCGCATCAGCAGCTTCGTGCCGGCCCATCCGATCGCCGGCAAGGAAGTTGCCGGGGTCGAACACGCCGATTCGCTGCTCTACCAGGGCCGCCAGGTCATCCTGACGCCGCTGCAGCAGACCGATCCGAAGATGGTGCAGTTGGCCACCGACATCTGGTCGGCAGTAGGCTGCCAGGTGCTCAAGATGACGCCGGAGAACCACGACGCCGCCTTCGCTGCCGTCAGCCATCTGCCGCATATGCTGGCCTTTGCCTACTTCAACGGCATGCTGACGCAGCCGGCCGGGCGCGAGTTCCTATCGCTGGCCGGGCCGGGCTTCCGTGATTTCACCCGCATCGCCGCCAGCGATCCGACGGTCTGGCGCGACATCCTGATCAGCAACCGCGAAGAGCTGCTCAAGCAGTCGCAGCGTTTCCGCCGCGCGCTCGATACCTTTGAGCACGCGCTGAAGTCCGGCAACATCGATGCGCTCGAAGATCTGATCCGTCAGGCCTCGACCGCCCGAGCGGGCTGGCAGATGAGCTCGCGCCCCGGCAGCCAACGCTGAGAGGGTACGTCGCGGCTCTCCCGTTAGCATTACGGGATGTACGCGATTCCCTTCCTCGATCTTCCCCCGCTTCATCACGCCGCCGGCACGGTGCGGCTTCCCGGCTCCAAGAGCATCTCTAACCGCTTGCTGCTGCTGGCCGGCCTGAGCCAGGGGCGCACCGAACTGGTCGACCTGCTCGATTCGGACGACACCCAGGTGATGCTGGCCGCGCTGACGGCGCTGGGTTGCAGCATCGAGCGCGAAGGGCGATTCACCCGCATTACCGGCCTCGGCGGTCGGCCCAAGGTGACCGAGGCGGACCTGTTCCTTGGCAATGCCGGCACGGCAATGCGCCCGCTGACGGCCGCGTTGTCGATCATGTCGGCCACCCACGGCGGCAGCTACGCAGTGCGCGGTGTGGTGCGCATGCACGAGCGCCCGATCGGTGATCTGGTCGATGCCCTGCGCGGGCTGGGGTGTGCCGTCGACTGTCTCGGCAAGGAAGGCTTCCCGCCGCTGCGCCTGCATGGCGGGCAGCTTCGACTGGATGAGCCGGTGCGGGTGCGCGGCGATGTCTCCAGCCAGTTCCTGACGGCCCTGCTGCTGGCGCTGCCGCTGGCCGCACAGCATCGGCCGATCATCATCGAGGTGGTCGGCGAGCTGATCTCCAAGCCCTACATCGAAATTACGCTCAACCTGCTGCAGCGCTTCGGCATCGCGGTGCAGCGGCAGGGCTGGAATCTGTTTGTCATTCCGGCCGGCAGCCACTACGTCACGCCGGGTCAGGTGCATGTCGAGGCCGATGCCTCGTCGGCCTCGTATTTCATCGCGCTGGGGGCGCTGGCCGGGGTTGAGGCACCGGTGCGCATCGAAGGGGTCGGCAGCGCCTCGATTCAGGGCGATATCCGCTTTGTCGAAGCCGCTGAGGCGATGGGGGCACAGGTCAGGTCCGAGGCCAATGCGCTGGAGATCTCGCGCGGCGCCTGGCCGCTCAAGGCGATCGATCTCGACTGCAACCACATTCCCGATGCGGCGATGACGCTGGCGGTGATGGCGCTGTACGCCGAGGGCCCCAGCACCCTGCGCAACATCGCGAGCTGGCGGGTCAAGGAGACCGATCGCATCAGTGCGATGGCGACCGAACTGCGCAAGCTCGGCGCACAGGTCGAGGAGGGCGAGGACTACCTGCGCGTCTGGCCGCTGGAGCGCTTTGTGCCGGCCTCGATCCACACCTACGACGATCACCGCATGGCGATGTGCCTGTCGCTGGCGGCCTTCAACGGGCTCAAGGCCTCGCAGGGTGAGCCGGTGCCGGTGCGCATCCTCGACCCCAAGTGCGTGGCCAAGACGTTCCCGGACTATTTCGAATCGCTGTTCGAGTGTGTCGGTGTGGCCGAGGCGGGCCATGTGCCGGTGATCACCATCGATGGTCCGACCGCCTCGGGCAAGGGCACCCTGGCCGCCGAGGTGGCGCAGGCGCTGGGCTTTCATACGCTCGATTCTGGTTCGCTGTATCGCGTGACGGCGCTGGCCGCCTTGCTGGCGGGCGTGTCGCCCCAGGAAGAGGAGCGCGTCGCTCAGGTGGCGCGTGGGCTCAAGCTGCGTTTCGAGGGCACGCGTCTGTATCTGGA
>DALYHR010000257.1:0-3677 GCA_031970775.1 Burkholderiaceae bacterium
GGAACAGACGGTAGGCCGGGTTGTCGGATTCCTCGACGTACGGATAGTCCAGCGAGGACAGGAATTGTGCGAAGGCGGTCTGATCTCCTTGCGGAACCTGAATGCCGACCAGGATCCGGCCGTAGTCAGCCCCCTGATTGCGATAGTGGAACAGGCTGATGTTCCAGTCTGGATGCATGCTCGACAGAAAACGCATCAGTGCCCCCGGCCGCTCCGGGAAGATAAAGCGGAACAGATGCTCATCCTGGGCCAGTCCCGAGTGGCCGCCAACCATGTGGCGCAGATGGCTCTTGGCCATCTCGTCATGAGTCAGGTCGAGGGCACGAAAGCCGTGTTGCTCGAAGGACGCTGCGATTTCACGCGACTCTCCGCGGCGGCTGGTGCTCAGGCCGACGAAGATGTGGGCCACCTTCTCATCGCTGATCCGGTAGTTGAACTCGGTGACGCTGCGAGGGCCGATCAGGCCGCAAAAGCGCTTGAAGGACCCCCGCTCCTCGGGAATCGTCACGGCAAACAGCGCTTCGCGCTCCTCGCCGACGTCAGCACGCTCGGCCACGAAGCGCAGCCGGTCGAAGTTCATATTGGCGCCACAAGTGATGGCCACGAAGGTCTGATCGGTGCAGCCGGTGCGGGCCACATACTGCTTGATCGCAGCGACGCCCAGAGCACCCGCCGGTTCGAGGATCGAGCGAGTGTCCTGAAACACGTCCTTGATCGCCGCACACACCGCGTCGGTGTCGACCCGGATGTAGTCATCGACGAGTTCGCGGGCGACCCGGAAGGTTTCCTCTCCAACCAGTTTGACGGCGGTGCCGTCCGAGAACAGGCCCACGTCATGCAGTCGCACTCGCTCTCCGGCCTGAACCGACTGAATCATGGCGTCCGAATCGGTGGTCTGAACCCCGATCACCTTGATCTCGGGGCGGACTGCCTTGAGATAGGCCGCCACGCCGGCGATCAGGCCGCCGCCGCCGATCGCGACGAACACGGCATCAATCGGCCCCTGGTGCTGGCGCAGGATTTCCATGCCGATGGTGCCTTGGCCCGCAATCACGTCCGGGTCGTCGAAGGGGTGCACGAACGTGAGGTGCTCGGCGTCAGCCAGTTTCAGGGCATGTTCGTAGGCGTCCGAGTAGCTGTCGCCGAACAGCACGATTTCGCCGCCACGGGCGCGGACTGCATCGATCTTGACCTGCGGGGTGGTGACCGGCATGACGATGACGGCCCGGCAGCCCAGACGCTGTCCGCCCAGGGCGACTCCCTGAGCATGATTGCCTGCCGACGCGCAGATCACGCCACGCTGAAGTTGCTCCTGCGTCAGGCGGGCCATCTTGTTGTAGGCGCCTCGCAACTTGAAGCTGAAGACGGGCTGGGTGTCCTCGCGCTTGAGCAGGACCCGGTTGCCGAGTCGGCCTGACAGGTGTCGGGCCGGTTCCAGTGCCGATTCGATCGCCACGTCGTAGACCCGAGCAGTCAGGATGCGCTGCAGATAGTCGTTGAGCAGTTGCGGACGAACGGGTGGCAGGGAAGAGTCAGTCATGATCGGTGCTCGGCGCACAGGCAGGGCGCGGTCCAGAGAGCGTTGGATCATAAGCCAGCCGTCCGCCAGGGCTGGGGCTGTCTCACAGGGGCGAAAAAAAGCCCGGAACCGATAAGGATCCGGGCTGAATCCACCTTTTGAGGAGGGTGGAGGAGACAAGGGGTGGAGTGTGGAACTCCTTGCGGTCGATTGTAGACAGGTCCATGTTGCGCTGCAACGTGAAGCGAGCCTTTATTTGAGGGTTAACCCGCATATGGATGTTCATCCATGCCCCGAATCCCGGGTTCCTGGAGGTGGCATGAAATACTTCGGGCCCACTCATCAACCGCAACGACAAGGCAGAGAGCACGATGGAATGCACGATCAACTGGATGCCCGGCGCTGGCATGGCCTTCGTGGCCGAAACGGGTAGTGGTCATCTGATTACGATGGATGGCGCACCGGAAGGGGGGGGGCGCAATCTGGCGCCGCGCCCGATGGAGACCGTTCTGGCGGGCGCCGGAGCCTGCAGTGCCTACGACGTGGTGCTGATCCTCAAGCGGGGTCGCCATGCCGTGACGGGCTGTCAGGTCAAGGTTCAGGCCGATCGGGCTGAAACCGATCCGAAGGTCTTCACTCGCATCAACCTGCACTTCATCGTGACGGGTCGCGATCTGCCCGAAGCGGCCGTGCGTCGTGCCGTCGACCTATCGCATGAGAAGTACTGCTCGGCCACCGCCATGCTGGGCAAGACCGCCGAGATCACGACCAGCCTGGAGATCCTGGCGACGAACTGAGCGGACGGACCGCTCAAATGCGGTGGGCGGTCGTCGTCATGATCCGGGCCGCAGTGCGCATCAACCACTGCACGGGCGCAGGCGGCACAACGCCCCCGGCCGCTTCAGCCGCCTTGGCATGCCTGACCTCGTCGTCGCGCATCACCGTCACGATCGCCCGCGAGTCCTGATCCTGTGCGGGCAGTCGGCTGAGGTGACTGTCGAGGTGCTGCTCGACCTGGCGCTCGGTTTCGATCACGAAACCCAGGCTGGATCGATCACCGCTGCGCCCTGCCACCAGCCCGATGGCAAACGCCCCGGCAAACCAAAGCGGGTTGAGCAGTGAGGTCCGGCCACCGAGTTCAGCGACGCGCTCGGATGTCCAGGCGAGGTGATCCGCTTCCTCCCGGGCCGCTGCCAGAAAGTGCTCTCGCAAGGTGGCATCTCGCGTGGTTCCCGCCTGGGCGAGATAGAGGGCCTGGGCGCAGACCTCACCGACGTGATTGACGCGCATCAGGGCGGCGGACAGCTTCTTGTCGTCCTCGGCCAACAGGACCCCTTGATCCGGGGTAGTGGCGCGAGGGGTGGATCGCTGGGCGTGGTGAGTCCCCCAAACAGTGCGAAGTCCTTGATCTGCCAAGTCAAACCAGCGGTCGAGTGAGGAGAGGTGTCGCAGGGGGGGCATGGTGTAAGCTTATGGCAAGTTAAGGGGTGGGAAAGCCACAATTGCTGAAGCTGGGCTGATGATGTGCATGGCACGGCTTGAATTGTGACGCAAGTGTGACGTTGCAAATTTGAGACAAAAAACAGTTTTTTTTTGCGGTATTGCTTTGCAGCACGAAGGCTCTCTGATGGAATGGCGTCAGTTTCCCTTGAGGAGACAAGGTCCGGTAGAGGTATGAAGCCCTGCAGCATCGCTGCTGACCGAACCGATTGCTCAACCTAGGAGTTTTTTCCATGAAGAAGTCTTTGCTCGCTCTTGCTGCTCTGACCGCCATCGCTGGCGCCGCATCGGCCCAGTCCTCGGTGACCATCTCGGGCGTGATTGACGTTGGCGTCGAACACACCTCGAACGGTGGTGCAACTGCCGGTTCGGCGACTCAGGTTGCTGCCAGCCGTATGGGCACCAGCAACATCACCTTCAAGGGTGTGGAAGATCTGGGCAACGGCATGAAGGCCAACTTCACCGTGTCGCACGAATTCACTGGTGACAACGGTGACAGCGGCGCCCCTGGTGGTGGCACGGGCTGGGGCAACTTCGGTTCGTGGGTTGGCCTGAGCGGCGGTTTCGGCTCGGTCGACGTGGGTACCGTGTTCACCACGACCTTCAAGGCGCACCAGACTCCGAACGGCACCAAGGGCGGTTCGAATTCCCATGCTTA
>DALYHR010000258.1:0-3670 GCA_031970775.1 Burkholderiaceae bacterium
TCCCGCAGGGTCATGTTCTCGGCCTTGGTGAAGTAGCTGTTGGTGGCCGAGAAGGTGATATCCATGTCCGACTCGGTCAGGTCGTAGAACGACGGCTCGAGTTCGGGGATCTTGGGGCGCTCTTGACGCTTGAGCGGGTCGAGGTCGGCCCAGCGGGCCCCGACGTTGCGATAGGCAGCGATCAGGGACTGAACGTGGACTTGCTTGCGAGCCACGGCCAGATCGGCCGAACTGGCTTTCAGGGCGAAAGCGTTTTGCTTGGCACGTTGAGCGAAGGACTCGATGACCGGGGCATGGGCGACGTCACGTGAATCAGTGCCATCAACGGCCGGGACATTCTGCAGTGCATCGAAATACGACCGCCAGTTGTCCGGCACGCTGCCGGGATTGTCGAGATAGGCCTCGTACATCTCTTCGACATAGGGTGCATTGCCCCCGAAGAGGTACGAGTTCGACCGGTACTCTTGCATCATCTGCGCTCACCTTTCGCCCCGGTATCCGGAGCTCTGATGGGTTGAAAAACCTTCCGCGACACGGCTTGACCGATTGGCGGACTGCGGAACCATCACCAGACACTGGGTCTGACTCAGACCGCAAGCCCGGTGACCACCGTTGGGTGGGGCACTCTACCACCAACCGATCCGACGTCCCGACAGGCGAGATCGGAGGTCGTGCGGTTCACCTGAACTAGTGTCGTCCTTAAGTGTCGTTCAGGCTCACTTACCAGCCCCTTTCATGAGCAGTCGGGGATAACCCTAAAGATTGCACGACCTGAACGACCAAGCTCTTCATATCTCAAATCCAAATTCCGTCATGTAAAATTTCAACCATGAAGTCCTCCGATGATCCGACCCCAACTATCCAGGTTCTGGAGCGCGCCTTCAATGTGCTGGATGTGTTGGCGCAGTCCAGCGACCCGCTGCCCCTGAAGCTGATCAGTGAGCGCAGCGAGCTGCATCCGTCGACAACACATCGCATCCTCAACGATCTGGTCGCAGGCCGTTTCGTCGATCGTCCCTCCGCAGGGACCTACCGATTGGGCATGCGCCTGCTGGAACTTGGTAATCTGGTGAAAGCTCGACTCGATGTGCGCGATGCCGCCCTCGGTCCGATGCGCGAGCTGCACCGACTGACCCTGCAGCCCATCAATCTGTCGGTCAGGCAAGGTGACGAAATTGTTTATATCGAACGCACCTACAGCGAACGCTCGGGCATGCAGGTGGTCAGGGCCATTGGCGGGCGGGCGCCCTTGCATCTGACCTCGGTCGGCAAGTTATTCCTGGCCGATGACGACAGTCAGAAAGTGCGCAGCTATGCAACTCGAACGGGGTTGGCCGGCCATACCCGCAACAGTATTACCACCCTGACGGAGCTGGAACGCGAACTGCAGCGAGTCCGGGTTGGACTGGTGGCTCGTGACAACGAAGAGCTTGAACTGGGGGTGCGCTGCATGGCCGCAGCGATCCACGACGACCAGGGACGGCTGGTGGCCGGTTTGTCCATTTCAGCGCCCGCCGATCGGCTCGAAGAAAGCTGGTGTGATCGCCTGCGCGAAACGGCGGCTCAAATTTCTGCCGCGTTGGGATACCGTCCGAGAGGCTGAGACAAGCCCAGCAACGATTAGGAGGACGGGCCACTGCCCGGAGCGGTCACACCCATGTCATCACGCCGGGGGGGGATGCTCTGGATCCAGCGGCGGACCCGTTCGGCATCGGCAAAGCGCGAGTTCTTGCCTGCCGAATCGAGGAAGACCATGACGATGTTGCGCTCGGCAATTCGGGCCTGCATCACCAGGCAGCGTCCCGCCTCGGCTATGTAGCCGGTCTTCTGCAAACCGATGTCCCAGCCGGAGTTCGGATTCCGGACCAGGGCATTGGTGTTCATGAAGCGCTGCAGCCGACGTCCGACCTGAACGTCGTAGCCCCGAGAGGTGGATAGCTCGCGAATCATGGGCTGCTGGTATGCGGCCAGCACCAGCCGCGCCAAATCCATGCTGCTCGACTGATTGCGACTCGACAGCCCGGTCGGTTCGACGTAGGTCGTATCGAGCATGCCGAGTTGCGCAGCCTTCTGGTTCATCGCCGCCACGAAGGCCGCAACGCCTCCAGGATAGTGGCGTCCCAGTGCATTGGCGGCCCGATTTTCCGAGGACATCAGCGCCAGGTGCAGCATATCCCCACGGCTCAACCGCGTTCCCACGCTCAGACGGGAGCGGCTGTGCTTTTCGTTGTCGACATCCTCATCGGTGACCTCGAGAACATCGTCCATCGGCAGCTGCGCCTCGACCACGACCAGCGCAGTCATCAGCTTGGTCAGCGACGCGATCGGCAGCACGGCCTCGGCGTTCTTGCTGTAGAGGATTTCTGTCGAATTCTGATCAAGCACCAGCGCAACACTGGAACGAAGCGACAACGAGTCGTGAGTCGAGTGCAGCCCACTACGCCGACCGTAGGAAACGGGCTCAGGCGCCTCGGCACGTCGGCCTTTGGACACCCGGGCCTTGGCCAGACTGACCGCGGAGGATCGGGCCTTGCGACTTTGCGCAGCTTCGGCCTCGGCAATCATCCCGCACAGCAACGCAGCACAGCCCAGACCGATCACCAGACTGCGGAGAACCGGACGAACGACACATTGTTGAATGAAGGATAAGGACACGGAACGCCTCAACGTGAATACCCACTGACGGGAGCGACGCAGAGTCTAGGTGAAAGCCTGCAAAGCGGCAACGCCATCCCGTCACGCCTCCCGGGATTGCAGGGGCCAGAGGTGTCACGAACTAGCGACACCTCTGAGCGACATCAAGGACTCAGCCTTGGGCCACTACCTTGTCGCCCTGGCTCTGCAGCTTGTTCAGGGCCGCGAGGTAGGCCTTGGCCGACGCGACGACGATATCCGGATCGGCACCCACACCATTGACGATGCGCCCGCCCTGCTGCAAACGCACCGTCACCTCACCCTGCGATTCAGTGCTGCCCGAAGTAATGGCGTTGACTGAATACAACAGCAGTTCAGCGCCGCTGCGGATCACCGACTCGATGGCTTTGACGGTAGCGTCGACCGGCCCGTTGCCGTCGGACTCCGCGCGGTGCTCAGCCGTTCCTGCAGCGAAGACGACGTGTGCCCGCGGACGCTCGCCCATCTCTGAGCTCTGCGACAAGGCCAGAAGGCGGAAATGCTCGATTTCGGCTGTCACGCTCTCGTCGCCGAGCAGCGCCAGGATGTCCTCATCGAAGATCTCGCTCTTGCGATCAGCCAGGTCCTTGAAGCGCGCGAAGGCCGCATTCAACTCGGATTCGGAATCCATGTCGACGCCGAGATCCTGCAGACGCTGCTTGAAGGCGTTACGGCCCGAGAGTTTGCCCAGGACGATCTTGTTGGCGCTCCAGCCCACATCCTCGGCACGCATGATCTCGTAGGTATCGCGAGCCTTGAGCACGCCATCCTGGTGGATGCCCGAAGCATGGGCAAAGGCGTTGGCACCGACCACCGCCTTGTTCGGCTGCACCACGAAGCCGGTGGTCTGAGCCACCATGCGCGAGGCTGGCACGATCTGCGTGGCATCGATGCCAACTTCAAGCCCGAAGTGATCGCGACGGGTGCGCACCGCCATCACCACTTCTTCCAGCGAGCAATTGCCTGCGCGCTCACCCAGGCCGTTGATGGTGCACTC
>DALYHR010000259.1:0-3633 GCA_031970775.1 Burkholderiaceae bacterium
CGCAAGCTCTACCCGAACGTCGACTTCTACTCCGGCATCGTGCAGCGCGCCATCGGCATCCCGGTGAACCTGTTCACCGGCATCTTCGCCCTGGCCCGCACCGTCGGCTGGATCGCGCAGCTCAACGAGATGATTTCCGATCCGGAATACAAGATCGGTCGTCCGCGTCAGCTCTTTACCGGCGCGAATGCTCGCACCGTCAAGCCGGTCGGCCAACGCTGATTCAACGCGCCGCCTTCGGGCGGCGACACCCGGTTTTCCGGCCGACTGATCGTCGGTCGGATCCCCAACCCCCGCGACCCAGAAGGTTTCGGGGGTTTTTACTTTGGCGGAGCGACTGTGGCTCGCGGTTAGGATCGCAGCCCATGAACCCCACCCTGATTCAGATGGTCGGCACCGCGCTGTTTGCGTTGGCCGTGTTGCACACCTTCTCCACCAAGGCCTTTGAGCGGCTGGCGCACCGGCGGCCCCAGCATGCCGGCATGTTTCACCTGCTCGGCGAAGTCGAGGTGGTGTTCGGTTTCTGGGCGATGGTGCTGATGATCGCGATGATGCTGATCGAAGGCCGCACGGCGGCGATCAGCTACATCGATAGCCGCAACTTCACCGAGCCGATGTTCGTCTTTGCCATCATGGTGATCGCCGGCAGCCGCCCGATCACTGCGCTGGCGATGAAGCTGACTGCAGCGCTGGCCCGACTGCTGCCGCTGCCTGGTCAGACCGGGTTCGTCGCAGTCTGTCTGCTCGTGCTGCCGCTGATGGGCTCCTTGATCACCGAGCCGGCGGCGATGACGCTGGCGGCGCTGCTGCTGCGTCAGCAACTCTATGGGCAGGATGGGCCGGCACGAATCTCCACCCGGCTGCGCTATGCCGCGCTGGGGGTGCTGTTCGTCAACGTGTCGATCGGTGGCGTGCTCACCCCTTACGCCGCACCGCCGGTGCTGATGGTCGCCGGTACCTGGGGCTGGGATCTGAGCTACATGCTGGCGCATTTCGGCTGGAAGGCTGCGCTGGCCGTTTCGGTCAACGCCCTGGCTGTCGTCTTGCTGTTCTGGGGTGAGTTGTCCAGGCTGCCATCTTCCGGCCAAGCCTCCGAGTCAAGCCCGTCCGCGTCCCTGCCGATCGTGCCGCTGCCGGTTTCGCTGATTCATGTCGGCCTGCTGGCCGCGGTGGTGGTATTTGCCCACCATCCGCCGATCTTCATGGGCGCACTGCTGTTCTTCCTGGGCTATGCGCAGGCCTACAGCCGTCACCATGACGACCGGCTGATTCTGCGCGAGGGGCTGCTGGTGGCCTTTTTCCTGGCCGGGCTGGTGGTGCTGGGCGGGCAGCAGCAATGGTGGCTGGAGGCCCTGATGAAGGGCATGGATGCGGGCAGCATCTACTTCGGCGCCACGGCGCTGACGGCGGTCACCGACAACGCGGCGCTGACCTACCTGGGCTCGCTGGTGCCCGGGCTCAGCGACGAGTTCAAGATCGCCCTGGTGGCCGGCGCGGTCACGGGCGGTGGTTTGACCGTGATCGCCAACGCGCCCAATCCGGCCGGTTTTGCCATCCTGCGCGACCGCTTCACCGACAGTGCGATTCACCCCCTGGGACTATTCCTGGCCGCCACCCCGCCGACCCTGATCGCCATCCTGGCCTTCCGGGCGCTGTGAGTTGGCAGGCATGCGCCCCATGAGAGGGGTGCATGCCAAGGGGCGTTAGAACCGCAGAGACAGCGCAAAGCCCAGTTCACGATCGCTGCTGAATCGGCGGGGGTCTGCGGCGGTGAATTTCGATCCGAACACCTGCAGGACCAGCCGGTTCGTCAACGACGCACCTGCTCCGTACGACACAGTACGGCCTGTGGAGCCGGACGGGTCACCTGACTCCTCATTCAGGCCGGCTTCGACGTAGAAGGTGGGTGAGGGGTAGGCGCGCAACTGAGCATCGAGCACCTGTGTCGAGGAACTGGCCGATCCCTGGCTGCGATCCTTTCGTTTCATCCCCAAATCGAAGACCAGCGAGCGTTCAGGGTTCAGCAGGGCCACGTGGTGAATCGATAGCCTGTTCCAGCTCAGTCGATCGTCGCTGATGGGGGGAAGGCCGATCGACCCCGAGTAGGCGTCGACGGATTGCCCGATGCTCAGGTTGAGTTCGGTCTGCGGACGAGCGCGATAGCCCATCCGGAATGTGGTCGAGGAGGTGCTCACGTCGTAACCGACCCAACTCACGCCGACTGGAGACAGCTTCATGGTGCCGGACGAATGACTGAGGCCCAGCGCCAGCTGGTCGAGGTGCACCAGACCGTTGACCATCAGATCCGTGGCCGTGGTGTCGGAGATGACCTGAGAGCCGCTGAACGAGTAGCTCGAATACATCAATGTGAACTGATTGGCCCGCTGCAGAAAATCCAGCTCGGCAAAGGGCTGACTCGGGTCGAGCCGCACGGGGGTCGTATAGACGGTGGCCCCCATCGCCCAGGTGCCCATGGCGGTTTGATCATCACTGCTGAGCCGGCTTGAGAGGATGCCGGCGTCGACGTTGTAGGTGGATGCGCCGGCCTCCTGAGCGTTGGATGCCGCGAGGATCAGCAGCAGGGCTGCGACCGGGGTTAGTTGAAACTTCATCAAGCATGTCCTCCTGAGTGTTGGTTTTGGCGATTCAGGGCTGCCCATCAAGCCGTTCTTCGGGGCGGCGTTGGGCGTCGGGAAGCGGGGCATCGCGCCAGTCGAGTGTCTTCGGGTCGAGCAGGCGGGTGGCGTTGCGCAGATCGACCGGGCGGATCAGCATGGCGCCGCCGTCGCGGGTGAGTGGTTTCCACAGCATCCGGCCGGTGAGCGGGGTGGAGCGCGGGCTCAGGACGTCGAAGGGCAGTTCGACAAAGATGCCCTTGTCGTAGGAGCCCTCGCCAAACTGGGCCGCCGAGACATTGGTGCGCGTGACGAACGCGCCCATCGCCACACCGTTGTCGAAGCTGCGCCGCACCAGCAGCGTCGCCCCCTGATCCCCGGCCAGATACTGGCCCAGGCTGAGTCGTGACGACAGCCCCTGCCAGGGGCTTTGCCAGTCGAGGTGGACGTGCCCGGTGGTGACCTGGTAGTCCAGCCACTGGAAGTCCTGTCGGAAGCCACGCTGCCGCACCCGGTTGAGATCGGCCCCAATCGACCACGGCGCCTGCGGCTCCCGGTAAAGCCACTCGGCCCCAATGCCGCCAAACATCGCCTCAAACAGTCCGGCATACAGAGCACCGTAGTGATTCCCGCCGAGACGCTGCTCGTTTTGCAGGCTCAGGCTTTCCAGCATCAGCTTCGAGCTGGTCAGGTATTCGCGGATGTGAGTGCGGACCCGGGGCAGCTGGCTGGCGCCGTCGTAGACGAAGTTGCCGTAGTTGTCGAGCAATCGCAGCTTGAGGTGACCCTCGGCATGCCAGCCCTGCGGCAGGCGCAGCGAGGCCCGCGCCGAGGCGCCGAGCTGATAGAGCACGAAGCCATTCGGGCCGCCCAGGGTCTGGGTCCAGTCCAGCCCGGGCTGCAGGCTCAGCGGCGCGCTCTCTCCCAGGGTGACCCGGGTGGTGCCGGCCGCGACGGTCAGCGGCTGCTCGACTGCGGCGTCGGTCACCGGCTGCAGAAGGTCGCCCACCGCCGGGCT
>DALYHR010000260.1:0-3629 GCA_031970775.1 Burkholderiaceae bacterium
GCCGACGGTGGCACCGATGGTCTGCGCGTCATCATGATGTGCGAGATCCCGAGCAACGCCATCCTGGCCGACGACTACCTGAAGTTCTTCGACGGCATGTCGATTGGCTCGAACGATCTGACTCAGTTGACGCTGGGTCTGGATCGCGATTCCGGACTGGAGTTGCTGGCGCACGACTTCGATGAGCGCGACCCGGCTGTCAAGGCGTTGATCGCCAAGGCGATTGCCGCCTGCCGAGCCCAGGGCAAGTACATCGGCATCTGCGGTCAGGGCCCCAGCGATCACCCCGACTTTGCTCAGTGGCTGATGGCCGAAGGCATTGTGTCGATCTCACTCAACCCCGACACGGTGGTCGACACCTGGCAGTTGCTGGCCAAGGGCTGAAAACCGGGCTGCCCCTCGTGAGTGCGCCAGCTTCACCCGCTTCGCCTTATTGGGCGCGGGTGCGGCGCGCCACGTTGTGGCTGCTGCTGCTCTGGGTTGTTGTGACCTTGGCGCTGCCTTGGTTTGCGCGCGATCTGGATCGATGGCAGCTGGGCAGCTTTCCGTTGGGCTTCTGGATGACGGCCCACGGCTCGATCCTTTTCTATCTGCTGGTGCTGGCCCTGGACGCCTGGTGGATGGACCGGATCGATCGTCGCAGCACGCCGCAGGCTGACTGACTCGCGATATGTCCCTGCACTGGCGTTACGGGCTCTACACCCTCGGGGTGGCCGGATTCATTGCGCTACTGGCGTTGCTGGAGCAGCAGGGCTGGCCCAGGCTTTGGATTGGCGGCCTGTTCCTGATTGCCACCGTGGTGGTTTACGCCGCCATCGGCTTGTACTGCCGAACCACAGACGAAGCGGAGTACTACGTCGCCGGACGCAGCGTTCCGCCGGTCTACAACGGCATGGCCACCGCTGCCGACTGGATGTCGGCAGCCTCCTTCATCGGCACGGCCGGGGTGATTTATCTGCAGGGCTTCGATGGATTTGCCTACATCCTGGGCTGGACGGGCGGTTTCTGCCTCGTCGCCCTGCTGTTGGCGCCTTATCTGCGGCGCCTGCGCATCTACACCATTCCGGACTTTCTCGGACATCGCTACGGCGGCCGTTGGCCCCGGCTGATCGGCTCGGGTTCAGCCATGTTGGTCGCATTTGTCTACCTAGTGGTGCAGATCTATAGCGTCGGACTGATCACCTCGCATCTGACCGGTTTCAACTTTGAAATCGGCGTATTTGTCGGTTTGGGCGGCGTGCTGGTGTGCTCGTTTCTGGGCGGGATGCGGGCAGTCACCTGGACGCAGGTGGCACAGTATCTGATTCTGATCATCGCCTACCTGACCCCGGTGATCTGGCTGTCGCTCAAGCAGACAGGCAGTCCGCTGCCGCTGATGACCTACGGGCAGCAGTTGGCGCAAGTGACCATGCGGGAGACCTCGTTGCTGACAGATCCAGGTGAGCTCTCGGCGCGATCGCAGTACCAGGCCAGAGCACAGGCGGCCCAGGTTCGGCTCCTGGATGTCCCCCGCGCCATGCAGGAGGATGCCGAGCAGCTGGCGGCGCGTGCACGGCGGCTGCGTGACATGGAGGCCCCTCAGGTGATGGTGCAGCAGGCCGAGCGTCAGTACGCCAATCGGCCGCGGACTGAAGCTGAGGCCCGTCAACGCTACGAACGGGACCTGGATCTGGCCAGCCGGCAGGCGGCACCCTTGGCCGGAATGCCGGCACAGGCGCTGCCTCATGCCCACGGGGACCCGAGCGGAAGTTCTGACGAGCAGCATGCTTTCGAGCTGCGCCGTCTCAACTTCCTGGCATTGATGCTGTGTCTGATGCTGGGCACGGCGGCCATGCCCCATGTGTTGACGCGCTATCTGACCACTCCATCGGTCTCCGCTGCACGTCGCTCGGTAGTCTGGTCGCTGCTGTTTATCGCCTTGCTGTACCTGGCGGCCCCAGCCATGGCGGTGATGGTCAAGTTTGAGGTCCTGGAAAAACTGATCGGTACTCCGTTCACTGATCTGCCAAGTTGGATCCTGCGCTGGAGCAGGCTTGATCCGGGCCTCGTGTCGGTCGAGGACATCAACGGCGATGGCATTCTGCAATTGGCCGAATTGAGGCTGGGGGGCGATCTGATCGTGCTGGCCGCGCCCGAGATCGGTGGTCTTCCGCTGGTAGTGACCTATCTGGTGGCTGCTGGCGGCTTGGCTGCTGCCCTATCCACCGCCGACGGGCTGCTGTTGAGCATTGCTAACGTGCTGTCGCACGACATCTACTTTCGTACGATCAACCCGCAGGCTCCGGCGCTGCGCCGCGTGATGGTGTCCAAGTTTCTGGTGCTGCTGATTGCTCTGCTGGCGGCTTTTCTGGCCTCGATTCGGTTTGCGGACATCCTGCAGTTCGTCTCCGCTGCGTTCTCGATCGCCGCTTCGGCGTTTTTCCCCTCGCTGGTCCTGGGCATCTTCTGGCGCCGTGCGACGCGTCGGGCGGCCTGCGTGGCCATGGGCGTCGGACTGGTGACCTGTCTGTATTACATGGTGACCACACACGAAGCCTTGCGAGACTGGTTCGGCATCACCCGCGCGTTGGCCGACTGCCGCTGGTGGGGCATCGAGCCGATGGCCGCTGCAATTTTTGCCGTGCCGGCCGGCATGCTGGCCCTGATTGGGGTCAGTCTGTTTGATACACCACCCGGGCCGGAAGAGCTGGCTGCTGTCGACCGCATGCGGGCGGCATCAGATGGTTCGCAATGAGACAGAAGCTGCGGCTATAATCGCCGGCTTTTCCGTTGCTGCACCGGTCGAAGACGCGATCGGGCGGCTTCCGCAGTCGGGGTTGTCCTGGCCTCGCGGAACCCGAAAGGAGTCTACATGCGTCATTACGAAATCATCCTGCTGGTCCACCCGGACCAGAGCGAGCAGGTTCCGGCCATGCTGGAGCGTTACAAGGGTCTGATCACGACCTCCGGTGGCAAGGTTCACCGCGTCGAAGATTGGGGCCGCCTGCAACTGGCTTATCAAATCAACAAGCTGGCCAAGGCCCACTACCTGCTGCTGAACATCGAATGCAGCAAGGAAACCCTGGTCGAGCTGGAAACCGGCTTCCGTTTCAATGACGCTGTGCTGCGTCATCTGACGGTCAAGAAGGAACAGGCCGAGACCGGCGCTTCCGTCATGCTCAAGCGTGTCGAGAAGGAAGACGCCCGCAAGGCTGCGGCTTCCCAGGAGGCAGCGGCCTGACGGCTGATTCATCACACGGATGAATCGGCTGGCGCTGACCGCACAGATCGTCGAACGCGGCGCTGTGCGATACACACCGGCTGGTCTGCCGGCCCTGGATGTGCGCCTTGCGCATGATTCCCAGGAACTGCAGAACGGTGCGCCGCGACGGGTCTTCCTGGAGATCCATGCGCTGGCGATCGGTGATGAGATGGTGCGCAGGCTGGGGAGTCTGGCTGTCGGATCGACGGCTGATTTCTCCGGGTTCCTGGCCCGACAGCGCAATGGCCGAGGTGTGATGCTGCACATCAACGGGATCGACACGCCGGCGAGTGAGTCTGCCGCGTGAGCGTTCCCCCTGATTCGAATTGACGAGGTTTATATGGCACCCCCCCGTTCCCGGTTTTCCAAGGATCGCAAGAACAAGCGC
>DALYHR010000261.1:0-3622 GCA_031970775.1 Burkholderiaceae bacterium
CCATGGGTGCCATGCCGCTGGATATGCCGGAATCGGTGCTGGTGCGCTTCAAGGGCACCATGCAGCCCGGCATCACCCTGCGCGATCTGGTCCACGCCATTCCGCTGTACGCCATCAAGGCCGGTCTGCTGACGGTCGAGAAGAAGGGCAAGAAGAACGTCTTCTCGGGCCGCGTGCTGGAAATCGAAGGTCTGCCGGACCTGAAGGTCGAACAAGCGTTCGAACTGTCTGACGCTGCCGCCGAGCGTTCGGCTGCCGCCTGCACGGTGCAGCTCAACCCCGAGCCGATCGCCGAGTACCTGCGTTCGAACATCGTTCTGATGAAGAACATGATCGCCAACGGCTATCAGGATGCCCGCACGCTGGAGCGCCGCATCAAGTCGGTGGAAGCCTGGCTGGCCAACCCGAACCTGCTCAAGGCCGACAAGGACGCCGAGTACGCTGCCGTGATCGAGATCGATCTGGCCGACATCAAGGAGCCGATCGTCTGCTGCCCGAATGACCCGGACGACGCCAAGTTCGTCTCCGAAGTGACCGGCACCAAGATCGACGAAGTCTTCGTCGGTTCGTGCATGACCAACATCGGCCACTTCCGCGCCGCAGGCAAGATCCTGGAAGGCAAGAAGGACATCCCGGTTCGCCTGTGGATCGCCCCGCCGACCAAGATGGACGCCGCCGAGCTGACCAAGGAAGGCTATTACGCCACCCTGGGCGGCGCGGGTGCCCGCATGGAAATGCCGGGCTGCAGCCTGTGCATGGGCAACCAGGCGCAGATCAAGGAAGGCTCCACTGCGATGTCGACCTCGACCCGCAACTTCCCGAACCGTCTGGGCAAGAACACCAACGTGTTCCTGGGCTCGGCCGAACTGGCTGCCGTCTGCTCCAAGCTCGGCCGCATCCCGTCGGTGGAGGAATACATGGCCGAAATCGGTGTCGTCACCGCCAACGCCGACAAGATCTACAAGTACATGAACTTCGACCAGATCGAGGAATACGCGGAAACCGCCAAGGCGGTTTAAGCGTTCTGCGTGAGGGCCGCGGTAATGCGGCCCGCGCTTGAAGATCAAAAGCCCGCCGGGGGAAATCTCGGCGGGCTTTTTCATTGGCAACCGCAAAAGTGATCAGACTTTGTGGCTCGGCAAGGCAGAGTCTGACAGCCGGGTCTTCCACAGTGAGAACAGAATCCCGCCGGCCAGCAAGCCACCGGTGACGCCCAGACTGAGGGCAGCCGGAACCTTGCCATCAAACAGCCAGTCGCCCAGGAAAATCTTGGCACCGATGAAGATCAGCACCATCGCCAGCGCGTACTTCAGGTAGTGGAAGCGGTGAACGACGGCAGCCAGCGTGAAGTACAGGGCACGCAGCCCGAGAATCGCGAAGATGTTGCTGGTGTAAACGATGAATGGGTCGGGGGTGATGGCAAAGATGGCCGGCACTGAGTCGATGGCAAAGACCAGATCGGCAATCTCCACCAGGATCAGGCACAGCAGCAGCGGCGTCACATGACGCACCAAGCTGCCGCTACGGGCATCGGGCTGCATGACAAAGAACGACTGTCCGTGCAGTTCAGGCGTGACGCGCATGTGTTTGCGCAGCAAGCGCAAGACCGGGTTGGACGCGATATCCGGCTGGTGATCGACCATCAACAGCATCTTGACGCCCGTAGCCAGCAACAGCACACCGAACAGGTACATCACCCAGGCGAACTCCGCCACCAGCGCAGCGCCCAGACCGATCACGATCGCACGCAGCACGATCACCCCCAGGATGCCCCAGAACAGGACCCGGTGCTGATATTCGCGCGGGACAGCAAAGTACGTGAAGATCATCGAAATGATGAACACGTTGTCCATCGCCAGCGTCTTTTCGACCAGGTAACCGGTCATGTAGAGCTTGACCGCTGTCCAGGCCCGCTCATCGGACGTCGCCGCTGCCGCGATCTGCGGGTCCAGCGAGCTCGATCCACCATACCTGGCATAGAACACGTACACCGCCACGGCCCAGAGCAGCCCGAGCCCGATGTAGAGCGCGGACATCCTCAGGCTTTCGGAGACACCGATCTCATGGGAATTTCTATGCAAGACACCCAGATCGAACGCAAGGATGGCCAGAACCGAACCTAAAAAGGTCAGCCAGATCCAGACCGGCATTCCCAGCCAGACACTGTCGATAAGTTCCATGTTTCCGTCTCCATCAGCTCAAGGCGATACCCGATGGGCGGATGTTCGGGCCGCGACTTGATTGAGGCCAAGCAACGCTACAGTGAGCGAAACTTCGGAATTTCCGAAGTAAAAACCAATTGCGCAGGGGTTGCGTATGAGTGCCCTGAATTACCGCCACCTCTACTACTTCTGGGTTGTCGCCAAGGAGGGAGGCTTCGCCCGGGCCGCCGAAAGGCTGGACATGGCGATCCAGACCATCAGCGCCCAAGTCAAGGCTCTTGAGGTGGAACTGGGGCATCAGCTGCTCAAACCCGCAGGCAGGGGCGTGACCGTGACCGACGCGGGCCAAGCGGTCTTTGCACGCGCCGAGGAGATCTTTCAGATCGGGGAAATGATTCCGGAGGAAGCAGCGGCAGCTGCAGGCGGACAGTTGATGCGACTGGCGGTCGGTTTGTCGGATGGGCTGTCGAAGATTTCCGCCCACCGAATTCTGCGCACGATTCTGGAGACGCCCTCGCTGAAGCTGGTCTGCCATGACGGTGAAGTCGAAGACCTGCTGGCCGAACTTGCCCTGCACCGACTCGATATGGTGCTTGCCAGTCAGGCACCGCCCCACAACTCCAATCTGCGCCTCGTCAGTGAGCGACTGATCGTCGCGCGGGTGGACTGGTATGGTCCGGCCGAGTGGGTCGGGCAAGCCGCGATCGAGTCCTTCCCGCAAAGCCTGGAAAAGCTTCCACTGCTGCTGCCCACGCCACATTCAGCCCTGCGCGAACGCATTGAACGCTGGTTCGAAAGCAACCGCATCAAGCCGCGCATCGTCGGTGAATTCGAAGACAGCGCCCTGCTCAGCCTGTTCGCAGCGCAGGGCATGGGCGTGTTTCCAGTCGCCTCACTTGGCGCCGCCGAACTGGCTGCCACACTCAACCTGCGGCGACTGGGATGCAGTCAGGGCCTGCAGGAGGAGATCCATGCGATTCGTTCCCGCCGGGGCATGCATCACCCGCTCATTCTTCGCATCCTCGATGCCGCACCGGGCCTGGACATCGATTTTTCCTGAATCACTCTCAGTTCAACGCTGCTATTTCCTGATCGTCGGACGACATACCTTCGTGGCACCCAACACCCACGGAGGCCAGTCATGGACCACGTCTCTTCATCCAACCGCTATGCCCTGATCGTTCATCCCACCGCAACGCCGGGATACGACTCGTCCCATGCCGAGGTTTCGCGCGTTTTGCGCAACACCTACGCTCTGCTGTCGCTGACCCTGCTGTTCAGTGGGGCAGTAGCGGCGGCCAGTGCAGCATGGGCCCTGCCATCACCGGGAGTGCTGCTGACCCTGGTGGGCTATTTCGCCCTGCTATTCGCGGTCTACAAGCTTCGTGACCGTGCCGCCGGCCTGGCTGCGGTTTTTGCCCTGACCGGCTTTCTCGGTTACACCCTTGGCCCGCTGCTGA
>DALYHR010000262.1:0-3605 GCA_031970775.1 Burkholderiaceae bacterium
CTTCTTCCAGCGAGCAATTGCCTGCGCGCTCACCCAGGCCGTTGATGGTGCACTCCACCTGACGAGCCCCACCGATCTTCACGCCGGCCAGCGAGTTGGCCACCGCCATGCCCAGATCGTTGTGACAGTGCACCGACCAGATCGCCTGATCGGAATTGGGCACCTTCTCGCGAAGCTGGCGAATGAAATTGCCGTACAGCTCGGGGATGGCATAGCCCACGGTGTCGGGGATATTGATCGTGGTCGCCCCTTCGGCGATCACGGCCTCGACCACGCGGGCGAGGAAATCAATATCCGAGCGATAGCCATCCTCGGCCGAGAACTCGATGTCAGCGCAGAGGTTGCGGGCAAAGCGCACCGACACCCGGGCCTGTTCAAGCACCTGCTCCGGCGTCATCCGCAGTTTCTTCTCCATGTGCAGGGCACTGGTGGCGATGAAGGTGTGGATACGCGAGCGAGCAGCTGTCTTGAGTGCCTCGGCAGCACGGCCGATGTCGCGCTCGTTGGCACGGGCCAGAGAACAGACGGTTGATTCGCGAATATGTTCAGCGATGGTGCGAACGGCTTCGAAATCGCCGTTGGACGATGCGGCAAAGCCAGCCTCGATCACATCCACCTTCAGTCGCTCGAGTTGCCGGGCGATGCGCAGCTTTTCCTCGCGGGTCATCGAGGCGCCAGGCGATTGCTCGCCGTCGCGCAAGGTGGTGTCGAAAATGATCAGCTTGTCGCTCATGAAATTCTCCGAGAGGGTCTCAGCAACGCCGCATCCCCCAAAGACAACGGCCCGCAGCGTTGCGCCTTGCGGGCCGTTGATCCAGGATCGGTACAGATGTGACTGGTCAGCGCGCCCGCAGCACTCCTAGGAGCAGTAGCGAAGGGAAAACGGCTGTTTCAGTCATGGCGGATGAATATAGCATGGCCTGCGCGACCCCGAACTCGGGGTCTTCAGCGATGCAGGCCCCGTTCGTCCGGTTCGTCGGTCGATGTGGCAATCACGCTGACCGGCTTGCCCTTGGCTTTGCGAACCCCGTAGACGACGTAGCCCGAAAATCCGTAGACCACGAACAACCCGAACAGCACGGTGGGCGGGTGATAGGCGATCAGCGCAAAGGATAGGGCAATCGCCACGATGACGATGAAGGGCACTGAGCGCTTGAAGCTCACATCCTTGAAGCTGTAGAACGGCGCGTTGGTGACCATGGTCAGCCCGGCATAGATCGTCATGCCGCAGGCCAGCCAGCTCAGCCATTCGATCGACGAGACATTGTGGAAACCGGCGTCGTCCATCACCCAGATCAATCCGGTCACCAGCGCTGCCGCCGCCGGACTGGGCAGCCCCTGGAAGAAACGCTTGTCGACGATGCCGATGTTGGTGTTGAAGCGGGCCAGCCGCAGCGCAGCGCCGGAGCAATAGATAAAGGCAGCGATCCAGCCGATCTTGCCCAGCCCCTTGAGCGCCCATTCGTAGACGATCAGCGCCGGAGCAGCGCCGAAGGACACCATGTCGGACAGGCTGTCCATCTGCTCTCCGAAGGCGCTGGTGGTGTTGGTCATGCGCGCCACTCGGCCATCGAGGCTGTCGAGCACCATCGCGCAAAAGATGCCAATCGCCGCATTCTCGAAGCGGCCATTCATGGCCATCACGATGGCGTAGAACCCACCGAACAGTGCGGCCAAAGTAAAGAGATTGGGCAGGATGTAGATGCCCTTGCGACGGGGTCGCGCCTCAGCAGCCAGGGCGCCTGCTTCGGTCGGCACGGGATCGGTCGAATCGTTCATGGGGCGCGATTATCCGCGACACGGCTGAGCGCCCAACCATCGCACCAAGAAAAAGTGCCGCCCGAGGGCGGCACCTTGCTGGTCACGGCTGCCGCAGAGCGCGACAGCGCCGTGATCAGTTGCGGGTCTTGTCGACCAGCTTGTTGGCCTTGATCCAGGGCATCATGTCGCGCAGCTTGGCGCCGACGATTTCGATCTGATGCTCTTCGGTCAGGCGGCGACGCGAGGTCAGGGTCGGGGCGCCAGCCTTGTTTTCCAGGATGAAGGACTTGGCGTATTCGCCGGTCTGGATGTCCTTCAGGCACTGCTTCATGGCCTTCTTGGTCTCTTCGGTCACGACGCGCGGGCCGGTGACGTACTCGCCGTATTCGGCGTTGTTCGAGATCGAGTAGTTCATGTTGGCGATGCCGCCTTCGTAGATCAGATCCACGATGAGCTTGAGCTCATGCAGGCACTCGAAGTAGGCCATTTCCGGCGCGTAACCGGCTTCCACCAGGGTTTCGAAACCAGCCTTGATCAGCTCGACGGCACCGCCGCACAGCACGGCTTGTTCGCCGAACAGGTCGGTTTCGGTTTCTTCGCGGAAGTTGGTTTCGATGATGCCAGCCTTGCCACCGCCGTTGGCCGAAGCGTAGGACAGAGCCAGATCACGGGCCTTGCCGGTCACGTCCTGATAGACGGCGATCAGGTGGGGCACGCCGCCACCTTGGCGATAGGTGCCACGCACGGTGTGGCCCGGGGCCTTCGGGGCGACCATCCACACGTCGACGTCAGCGCGCGGCACGACCTGACCGTAATGCACGTTGAAGCCGTGAGCGAACACCAGCGAAGCGCCAGCCTTCAGGTTCGGGGCCACTTCCTTGTTGTACACGTCGGCGATTTGCTCGTCGGGCAACAGGATCATGACGACGTCAGCAGAGGCCACAGCCTCGGCCACTTCAGCCACCTTCAGGCCAGCGCCTTCAGCCTTGGCCCAGGAAGCGCCGCTCTTGCGCAGACCCACGGTCACCTTCACGCCCGAGTCGTTCAGGTTTTGAGCGTGGGCGTGGCCTTGCGAGCCGTAGCCGATGATGGTGACGTTCTTGCCCTTGATCAGGCTGAGGTCGGCGTCCTTGTCGTAGTAAACCTTCATGGTCGTCCTTCGGGATAAATCAGAGTTGATGGTTAAAGCCAGCCGTACAGGCGTGATGGCGTCGCGATGCGGGTCGATCAGACGCGCAGGATGCGCTCGCCCCGGCCGATGCCGCTGGAGCCGGTGCGCACGGTTTCCAGGATCGCCGCACGGTCCACGGCTTCCATGAATGCATCGAGCTTGCCCGAGTCACCGGTCAGCTCGATCGTGTAGGTCTTGTCGGTCACGTCGATGATGCGGCCGCGGAAGATGTCGGCCATACGCTTCATCTCCTCGCGCTCCTTGCCGACGGCGCGAACCTTCACAAGCATCAGCTCGCGGGCGGTGTAGCTGCCTTCGGTCAGATCGACCACCTTGACCACCTCGATCAGACGGTTCAGATGCTTGGTGATCTGCTCGATCACCTCGTCCGAACCGTTGGTCACGATGGTCATGCGCGACAGGGAAGCGTCCTCAGTCGGCGCCACCGTCAGGCTCTCGATGTTGTAGCCGCGGGCCGAAAACAGGCCGACCACACGCGACAGGGCTCCCGGCTCGTTTTCCAGCAGCAGTGCAATGATGTGTTTCATGATCGTCCAGCCTCGCCTCAGAGTTCCTCGGAGCCCAGCAGCATCTCGCTGATGCCCTTGCCGGCCTGGACCATCGGCCAGACGTTTTCGGTCGGGTCAGTGCGCACGTCGAGGAAGACGGTGCG
>DALYHR010000263.1:0-3598 GCA_031970775.1 Burkholderiaceae bacterium
TCGCGGCAGTTCATGGAGAACGGGCTGATCGATCGCATCGAAGCGCTGCTGAAACAGACCGGCTGTCGGGCGAGCTGGATCGAGCTGGAACTGACCGAGAGCCTGTTGCTGGACGAGCGCAGCCGGGTGCGCGACATGCTCGATGACCTGCGCCAGCTCGGCTTCTCGCTGGCGATCGACGATTTCGGCACCGGCTATTCGGCGCTGAGCTACCTGACCCGCTTTCCGATCAGCACCCTCAAGATCGACCGAGCCTTTCTGCGCCAGGCCGATCGCCACCCCGAGCGCTCCGGTGTGCTGGGCGCGATCGTGGCGATGGGGGCCAGCCTGCACCTTGAGGTGGTGGCCGAAGGGGTGGAGACCGAGGCGCAGGCGGCGATGCTCGACGGGCTGGGCTGCCAGCTCGGCCAGGGCTGGCTGTTCGGCAAGCCGATCGCGCAGGCCGAATTCGGCTATCGCTACCAGCTCATCCCGGTCGAGCCCACGCAGGTGATGCCACTGGACGATCGGAGCGGTTGACGCTGAGCGGCGCGAACCGCATTCCGGGGCCGCATCACGGCAAGGGGCTGTCGCTCAACGTCGAGCCGAACTCGATCGGAATGCGCACGTAGAACAGATCGAGCTGTTCCTGTCGCAGCCGCTCGAACAGTCGCGCTGCTTCCTCGGCGGTGACGGCCATCGTCACGGCGATGGGCTGATCGGCCAGTTCGAAGAAATGGGCGGCGTGCAGTCGGCCGTGATGGCCGAAGCCTTCCTGGGCGGTGCTCAGAGTCGCACCGCGCAGGCCCAGGGCGCGGGCGGTGGCAATCAGCCATTCGCCCAGCGGGTGCCCGCCGTGGCGTCGATCCTGCTGGGTGTAGAAGGTGAGCTGGAAGCCTTGCATGGCGTGTTCTCCTGAGTTCAGCCGCGCCGCAACACGGTCACGGTCGCCAGCCCGGCCAGGGTCATCAGCAGCGAGCCGGTGACGTGGGTGCCGATCGACACCAGCGCCCAGCCCATCCGGCCCTGTTGCAGCAGGTTGACCACTTCGGCCGAGAAGGTCGAGAAGGTCGTCAGCCCGCCCAGAAAACCGGTGATGACGAACAGGCGCCACTCCGGCGCCAGCCCGGGCAGGGCGGCAAAGAGGGCCACAGCCACCCCGATCAGATAGCCGCCGATCAGGTTGGCCGCCAGCGTACCCAGCGGCAGGGTCGGGAAGATCGCGTTCAGACTCAGGCCGAGCAGCCAGCGGCTGATGGCACCGGCGGCTGCGCCGGCACTGATGGCGAGCAGGGAGTTGAGCATGGCGCAGCGAATTCCTGGGAAGCATCTCGATGCTGCGGATGCTAGCGCCAGTCGTTTGCTGTCAACATTCCAATATTCATTAGAATATGCGAATGAGACAACTCAAGGATCAGCTCTACGCCCAGGTCGCTCGGATCGGCAAGGTGATGGCCAGCCCGAAGCGGCTCGAACTGGTTGAGCTGCTGTGTCAGGGCGAAAAGTCGGTCGAGCTGCTGGCCGAGCAGGCCGGGATCAGCGTGAAGCTGACCAGTGCCCATCTGCGCGAGTTGCGGCAGGGGCGTCTGGTCGAGGCCCGCAAGGAGGGGCGCCACGTGCTGTACCGGCTGGCGGATGCGGAAGTCGCCAACCTCTGGGTGGTGCTGCGCAGCGTTGCCGAGGCCCGGCTGGCGGAGTTGCAGCAGGCGCTGAGCGCCATGCTCGACCCGGAGGAGGCACTGCTGCCGCTGGATCGTGTCGAGGTCTTGCGCCGCGCGGCGGCCGGTGAGGTGATCGTGCTCGACGTGCGCCCGGCCCAGGAGTACGACACCGCCCATCTGCCCCATGCGCGCTCGCTGCCGGTCGGTGAGTTGCGCCAGCGTCTGTCCGAACTGCCCCCGGATGTGCCGGTGGTGGCCTATTGCCGCGGACCGTATTGCCTGATGGCCCGCCGGGCCGTCGAACTGTTGCGGGCCGAAGGACGCAGCGCGCGTCATCTCTCCGATGGCGTGGCGGAATGGCGAGCCCGAGGCCTGCCGATCGAGGTGCGGGTTCCGGCATGAGCAACGGCTGGCGCAGCCTGCTGGATCTGCCACAGCGCCGGCAGTTCGTCGCCTGGCTGGTGCAGGTGCTGGCGGTCGGCCTGACGCTGGGGCTGTTGCGCACTGTGGTGCCGGCATTGGCCGAGACCGAATTTGGCGTTGCCCGCGGGTCGTTTCTGCTGATCGCTGCTTTTGTGGTTGCCTTCGGCCTCGTCAAGGGTCCGATCAACTGGGTTGCCGGGGGCTGGTCCGAGCGCTTCGGGGCCCGGCGGGTGCTGTTGCTGGGCTGGCTGTGTGCCTGGCCGATTCCGTTTCTGGTCGGGTGGGCTCATCGCTGGAGCGATGTGGTGGTCGCTACCGTGCTGCTCGGCATTCACCAGGGCCTGACCTGGTCGGTGACGCAGACCGCGCAGCTCGATCTGAGCCGACCGTCCCAGCGTGGTCTGGTGATCGGGCTTAACGAATTTGCCGGCTACGTTGGCGTGGCGCTGGGCGGTTTGGCGACCGGCTATCTGGCCGTGCAATTCGGGCCGCGGGAGGCGGTGCTTGGGTTCGGTCTGAGCGTGATCGCGCTGGCGACGCTGCTGGCGGCTGTCGGGATCGCAGCGGGGTCAGCAGGCGGTGGGCGTCGTCGTTCAGCGGCGCCGGCCGGGTTGTTCGCCCGGATGAGTTGGCGCGATCGGCGTCTGGCAGCGCTGTGCCAGGCTGGGGCGATCGAGAAGTTCGTCGATGTGCTGGTCTGGGTTTTTTGGCCGCTGTATCTGCATCGCGCGGGGGTCAGCCTGCCGGGCATTGGCTGGATCGCCGGGCTCTATGGGCTGAGCTGGGGCGGCGCCCAGTTGCTGACCGGGCGGCTGTCGGACCGGTTCGGGCGACACCGGCTCAATGTCGGCGGCATGGGGGTCTGCGCCCTGGGTGTGGCGCTGATGCCGATGGGCAGCGGCACGGCCTGGTGGAGTGCCGCGGCGGTCATCACCGGTCTGGGCATGGCGATGCTGTATCCGAACCTCAGCGCTGCGGTGGCTGATCTGGCCGACCCAACCTGGCGGGCCTCGGCGATCGGCATCTATCGCTTCTGGCGCGATCTGGGCTATGGCGTCGGAGCACTGGTGCTGGGTGCGGTGGCGGCGGTGGGAGGTGACCCAGTCGCGGCATTCTGGCTGGTCGCCGCTGCAATGGTGCTGTCGGGCGCGGTGCTGGCCTACTGGGGCGAAGAAACGCATCCGGGTCTGATTCGCAGCCCGATGTGACGAGCGCCAGTGTCTTTACTCATCTCAACAAGGAGACTTTGATGATTCGCTTTGCCCGCCCCTTTGTGCCCGCCCTGGCCACCGCCTTGCTGACCCTGGCCTGCCTGCCGGCGCTGGCCGGCATGAACAAGGAGGCGACCGAGTCGGTCGAGTCCTATTTCGATTTCGTTGACTACGGCAGCGGCACGCTGATGGCCGAGCAGATCCCGGCCGAGGACTACGCGCGGCTGTATGTGCTGGACGTGCGTGACGGCGGTCAGTACGCCAAGGAGCACATCCCCGGTGCGCTCAACATCGAGTGGCGCCGCGTCTTTGCCGAGCGCGCCA
>DALYHR010000264.1:0-3597 GCA_031970775.1 Burkholderiaceae bacterium
TTTTCGGCCGCAATCAACGTTGTGCCAGAACCACCGAACGGATCGAGCACCACGTTACCCGGGCGGCTCGAATTGCGGATGGCTCGCTCAACCAGCTCCACCGGCTTCATCGTCGGATGCAGATCGTTCTTCTGCGGCTTCTTGATAGCCCACACATCGCCCTGATCGCGGTCACCACACCAGTGGCGTTGCGCACCCTCGGGCCATCCGTACAAGATCGGTTCGTACTGGCGCTGGTAGTCGGCACGGCCCAGCGTGAAGGTGTTCTTGGCCCAGATGATGAACGTCGACCACTTACCACCGGCGGCGCGAAAGGCGGCCTGCAGCACATCCAGCTCGCTGGATGACATCGCCACATAGATGCCGCCCCGGCAGTTCGCCACGGTGGGCGTCAATGCTGCCAACAGGAAGTCGTAGAAGCCATCGCCCAAGTTGTCGTTGAGGATCGCGCGATCCTTGCCGCGCATCTTGTCCTTGGCGCTGTTGGCGTAGTTCACGTTGTACGGCGGGTCGGTGAAGACCATGTCTGCCACGTCGCCTTGCATCAGCCGGGCATAGCTCTCTGCCACAGTCGAGTCGCCGCACAGCAGGCGGTGCTGGCCCATGATCCAGACATCGCCCGGGCGCGATATTGGAATTTCGCCAACCTCCGGTACCGCATCCTCATCGGTCTGTCCCTTATTGTCCGGCTCGTCGCCCGCGATCAGTTCGGCCAGCGCGTCGGCGTCGAAGCCGGTGATGTCCAGATCGAAACCTTCGATTTGCAAGGCTTCCAGTTCGATCCGGAGCATCGCATCGTCCCAGCCCGCGTTCTCCGCGATGCGGTTGTCTGCGATGACCAAGGCGCGGCGCTGGGTCGGGCTCAGGTGATCCAGTACGACCACGGGCACGATCTCAAGCCCAAGTTTCTGCGCAGCGGCCAAGCGTCCATGCCCAGCGACGATGATGCCGTCACTGCCTGCAAGGATCGGATTGGTGAAGCCAAACTCGGCAATCGATGCGGCGATCTGCGCCACCTGATCATCCGAGTGCGTCCGCGCATTGCGGGCATAGGGCAGCAGTTTGGCTGTCGGCCACTGCTCGATCTTGTCGACCAGCCAGTTCATGCCGCCACCTCCATTTCGCGTTCAGTGGCGATCTCCTCGAAAGATTGGCCGGTGGCGATGAGCGTGACCGGCACGCCGGGGTGGTTTTGCTGAAAGCGCTTGATGGCCACGTCCACGTACTCCGGCGCAATCTCGACGCTGCGACAAATGCGGCCAGTGCGCTGCGCGGCCAGCATCGTCGTGCCACTGCCGCCGAACGGCTCGAACACGATGTCTCCGGCGTCGGTGTAGGACTCGATGGCGAACTCCGGCAACGCCACCGGGAAGACGGCGGGGTGATCAATGTCCTGACCGATCTTGCCCTTGTGGCGCATCACGCGAATCACCGAGTCGGGGATTCGGGTGTCCTGCGTCGGCTGACCCTTGTGCGTCCAGCCGCCGACCTCGCCATCCTTACCGCGCATCGCCGTGGACGACCCGTCAGCGCGCAGGTGCGATTCCTGGCCTGCGTGCTTGCAAGGAACAATCTTGTTGGGTTTGCGGGTGCTGCGATTGAAGTGGAAAACAAACTCGAAGCTGGGAGCCAATCGGCCCTGCCAGTCGCCGGGCATGCCTGGCCCCTGATCCCAGACGTACCACGCGAAGCGCCGCCACCCTAGCTGACGCATCCAGGACAGCCAGCCGTCCCAATAGGGGATGACTTCGTTGTCGCGGTGGATCAGCCCAAGATTGACCAGCACCTGTCCGTCGTCCGCCATCGGCAGATGTGCGAACACACCGCGCATCAGGACATCCCAATCGGCAATGCCGCCGGAGGTGTAGTCGCGCTGGTTGCCATACGGCGGCGAGGTGAAGCAAAGCTGCGCGGTGTCACCCTGCATCAGCGTGGCGACCACGGCTGGGTCGGTGGCGTCGCCACAGATCAACCGGTGCGAGCCGATGGCCCAGACATCTCCCTCGCGCGACACCGCCACCACTGGCGTGTCAGGTACGTTATCGGTCGTATCGGGTTCATCGGCGTCTACACCATCCTGCGCCGCAGGTTCTGCTTCGGTGGGCGTGGCATCTGCCAGCAGCGCATCGATCTCGATGTTTTCGAAGCCGGTCAGCGCCAGTTCGAAACCCGCTTCGGAAAGCTCCGCCATTTCGAGCGCCAACATCTCCTCATCCCAGCCAGCGTCAAGCGCCAGCCGGTTGTCGGCGATGACCAAGGCGCGCTTTTGCGCGGTGGTGAGATGGGCCAGTTCGATCACCGGCACCTGATCCAGCCCCAGCTTGCGTGCAGCAGCCAAACGACCGTGGCCCGCGATGATGCCGTTGTCACCATCAACCAGGACCGGGTTCGTCCAGCCATATTCGACGATGCTGGCGGCGATCTTGGTGATCTGCGCATCGGAATGTGTGCGCGGATTGCGGGCGTAGGGAATCAGCGCCTCGACCTTGCGGTACTCGACGTTGAGCGTATTCAAAGAGGGTGTCCTGAAAATAGAAAACCCGCCGACGACAACCGTGGGCGGGTTTTGGGGTTGGTGTGAACTGACGGGGTGCGAACTGCGAACCGTGCGAACCTTGGTTCGCACCCTGACGCTAAAAAAGCGCCGCGCTGTCGCCCCCCGCATTGGCTTTTGGCCGGGAAGGACCCGTTGATTTCTGGTCTGCTTCCTCTGCCGTCACCTCTGTCCAGACGATAGATGAATACTACGCAAGATCAGGTCGTTTTGTTGCAGGGGTAAAAACCGCTGATTGCCGCGTGATGGCGCACATCCCCGACCATACGCGCCATATCACGCCAAAACCCTACGCGATCACCACACCATTGAGTTGATCTGCGACCGTCTGCAATGCCCGCTGCCAATGCCGCCATGCCGTCGTGCGGTCGCAGGCAAAGCGGATCGTGATGTCCCGCCAGCCATAGCGCTTCGCGCGCATCCATACGAGATGACGTTGCTCGATGGTGAGCCACTGCACCCAGCGCATAACCTCCAGCATTCGTTCAACTGCCTCTGGACTCGGCGGAAAGGATCGGTACACCCTCTCGTCCGCTGCAAAGGTCTCCCATTCGCTTCGGACAATGGCGGGCCAGCAGTTGAAGTAACCCTGCACTCGAACAGGAGGCAACCGTCGACTGGTGCTTGCGGCCTCTTCAAACCGAGCAGCAACGTCCTCGATAGTCCACTTAGTCATTGCGTCGCCCTCCGTAGAGCCGGTCACCGATGCGTCGCACGATCTCGCGCTCGATGAAGTCCAGACGTTCGTCGGATGCGTTGACCACCAGGATGTGTTGGTCACGCCAGCCACGTTCCTTGATCGCATCCAGATCCGTGGCCTGAGGCTGCAGCCGACCGAGGGGGCAGCGGTATTGGGGTGTCGGCACCTTCATGTCACACCTCCTGTGTCTCGACAGCCCAGTGCAGCAAGGCCAGGGCGTCGGCTTCGTTGTCGTCGGCTGGGTTGTGACCACGCAGGCGGACGGACGCGATCATGTCGTCCTTGCTCGCATTGCCCTTGCCGGTCGTGTGCTTCTTGATCGTGCCGCCCGGAACACCCTGGT
>DALYHR010000265.1:0-3590 GCA_031970775.1 Burkholderiaceae bacterium
GTGCCGCTGGGCGGGGTGCTGGTTGGCGAGCGGGTCGCTCAGCTGCTGATCGAACAAGGCGGCGAGTTCGAGCACGGCTACACCTATTCGGGCCACCCGGTGGCCTGCGCGGTCGGGCTGGCCAATCTACGGCGCATGCAACAGCTCGACGTGGTCACCACCGTGCGCGAAGCGCTGGCACCGCAGCTGGCCCAAGGCTTCGAGGCCCTGCGTGATCACCCGCTAGTCGGCGATGTACAGAGCCGCGGCCTGATGGCGGCGCTGCAACTGGTACGGCGCAAGGCTGACTCCGAGCCATCGCTACCCGAACTGTTTGACCCACAGCTCGGCGTCGGCATGGTCTGCCGCGGCTACTGCTTCGGCAACGGGCTGATCATGCGGGCGGTTGGCGACCGCATGATCGTCGCGCCGCCCCTGGTGATGACCCCGACCGAGATCGACGAGTTGCTGCGCCGCATCCGCTACTGCCTGGATCTGACGCTGGCCGATCTGCACCAACGCGGCTGGGTTTGAGCCCCGCTGGCTTTGTGAAGTCCTTCACACTGCCGATACACTCGTCCCCCGCCCCCTGAGCCACCGCCCCGTTGCTGGAGTTGCCCTGATGAAAGTGTCTTTTCTGCGCCCGTTGA
Organism: Burkholderiaceae bacterium; assembly: GCA_031970775.1. Classification (GTDB taxonomy): domain Bacteria; phylum Pseudomonadota; class Gammaproteobacteria; order Burkholderiales; family Burkholderiaceae_C; genus Sphaerotilus. Next base: position 630 of record DALYHR010000265.1, read on the forward strand.
TCGCTGCGGCGGCCGCCGCTTTAAGCCTGCTGTCCCCGGCCGCACAGGCCCAGGAAGAGGAGAAAGTCCTCAACATCTACAACTGGTCGGACTACATCGCCGAAGACACGATCCGGAACTTTGAGAAGGAAACCGGCATCAAGGTCCGCTACGACAACTACGACAACAACGAGTTCCTGCACGCCAAGCTCGTCGGCGGCCGCACTGGCTACGACATCGTCGTGCCCTCGGCCCACTGGGCCAAGCTGCAGATCGACGGCGGGCTGCTGCGCAAGCTCGACAAGGGGCAGATCCCGAATCTCAAGCACCTCAACCCGGCCGTGCTGTCGCAGCTGGCCCGCATGGACCCGGGCAATGAGTACGCCGTCAACTGGCTGTGGGGCTTCACCACCGTCGGCATCAACGTCGAGAAGGTCAAGGCTGCGCTAGGCGGGCCGCTGCCCGAGAACGCCTGGGATCTGGTCTTCAAGCCCGAATACATCTCCAAGCTCAAGTCCTGCGGGGTGTCGTTCCTCGACTCGGCCTCCGAAGTGGTACCGGCCGCCCTGCACTACCTGGGCAAGCCGTCCTTCAGCAAGAACTCGGGCGACTACACGCAGGCGCTCAATCTGCTCAAGACCATCCGTCCCTCGGTAACGCTGTTCAGCTCGTCGGGCTATATCAACGACCTGGCCAATGGCTCGATCTGCCTGTCACTGGGCTATTCGGGCGATATCAACATCGCGCGTCAGCGTGCCATCGACAACAAGACCGGCCAGACCATCCAGGCCCTGCTGCCCAGCACCGGCGGGCTGCTGTTCTTCGATGTGATGGTGATTCCGGCCGATGCCCCGCACCCGGGCAATGCGCACAAGTGGATCGATTACCTGCTGCGTCCGGACGTGCACGCCAGTCTGACCAACAAGGTCTTCTACGCCAACCCGAACAAGGAATCGCGCCGCTTCATCCGCCCGGAGGTCGCCAACAACCCGACGGTGTTTCTGTCGGATGCCGACATGAAGCGGATGATCGCGCCGGATGCGCTCAACAACGACCTGCGCCGCCTGATGACGCGCACCTACACGGCCTTCAAGACCGGAATGTGAGGACCGGCGTGCCTTATCTTCAGCTGCGTGATGTCGTCAAGACCTTCGACGGCACCACGGCTGTCGCCGGTGTGAGCCTGGACATTGCGCGGGGCGAAATTTTTGCCCTGCTCGGGCCTTCGGGGTGCGGCAAGACCACGCTGCTGCGCATGCTGGCCGGCTTCGAGACCCCCAGCAGCGGCAGCATCCGCCTCGATGGCGAGGATCTGACGGCGCAGCCGCCCTATCTGCGACCGATCAACATGATGTTCCAGTCCTACGCGCTGTTTCCGCATCTGACGGTGCGCGACAACATCGCCTTCGGACTCCGGCGCGCCGGACTGCCCAGCCGTGCCATCCACGAGCAGGTCGAAGCGATGCTGACGCTGGTGCAGTTGTCGAGCTTTGCCGAGCGCAAGCCCCATCAGCTCTCGGGCGGACAACAGCAGCGCGTCGCGCTGGCCCGCAGTCTGGCCAGGCAACCGCGGCTGTTGCTGCTCGACGAGCCGCTCGGTGCCCTCGACCGCAAGCTGCGTGAGGACACACAGCTTGAGTTGGTGCGCATCCTGCGCCAGGTCGGTGTGACCTGTGTGCTGGTCACCCACGATCAGGAAGAGGCGATGACGATGGCCTCGCGCATCGCCGTGATGCACGAGGGCCGCATGCTGCAGGTCGGCACCCCGGCCGAGCTGTACGACGCCCCGACCAGCCGCTTCGTGGCCGACTTCATCGGCAACGTCAACCTGATCGAGGCCCGGGTGAGCGAAGGCCACCCCGACCATGTGCTGCTCGACAGCACCGATCTGCGCCACCACGTCGCCCACGGCATCAGCACCGGCCCGGGAGCATCCGTCACGCTGGCGCTGCGCCCTGAGCGCATCCATCTGTCGCATCAGCCGCCCGAGGATGTGTTCAATCGCGTCGAGGGCCGAGTCAGCGGGCGCTCCTATTTCGGCAGCCACACTCACTATCAGCTGGAACTCTCCAGCGGGCAGCGACTGCTGACCAGCCTGGCCAGTCAGCGCGGCTCTGAAGCCTTTGCGGTGGGCGACCGCGTCTGGGCGCACTGGTCGCGCACAGCCGCGATCGTGCTCACCCGCTGATCACCTGGGGTCAGCCGAATGCTCCACCTACCCCGCCACCTCGGAAAACGCACCGTCATCGGCATCCCGATGATCTGGCTGCTGCTGTTCTTCCTGGCGCCCTTCCTGATCCTGGTGCGCATCAGCGTCTCGGAGATGGACACCGTGCACTTCAAGCCGCTGATGCATTTCAGCGAAGGGGTGCTGGAGCTACGCCTGCGCCTGGGCAACTACCTGGCGCTTGGCGGCGACGACCTGTACTGGCGCACCTACCTGACCAGCCTGCGCTACGCGGCAGCCACCACCGTGATCTGTCTGATCCTCGGCTACCCCTTCGCCTACTTCATGGCCCGGGCACCGCAGCGCGTGCAGCCCGCCCTGGTGATGGCGGTGATGCTGCCGTTCTGGACCTCGTTTCTGTTGCGGGTCTACGCCTGGAAAGGGCTGCTGAGCGATCAGGGCTGGGTGCATTCTCTGCTGACCGGGCTGGGACTGGATCGGGTGCTGCTGGCTTCGGGGCTGATCAGCGAGAGCGGCCACCTGATGAACACGCCTTTTTCGCTGCTGCTGGGCATGGTCTACACCTACCTGCCCTTCATGGTGCTGCCGCTCTACGCCAACCTCTCCAAGCTCGATACCAGGCTGCTCGAAGCGGCGGCCGACCTCGGCGCGCGGCCCTGGACGGTGTTCTGGACCGTGACCGTGCCGGTCTCTCGGGCCGGCATCGTCGCTGGCTCAATGCTGGTGTTCATCCCCTGCATCGGCGAGTTCGTCATCCCCGAGCTGCTCGGCGGCCCCGAGACGCTGATGATCGG
>DALYHR010000266.1:0-3551 GCA_031970775.1 Burkholderiaceae bacterium
CGCAGATTGGTCTTGCGGTCGTTGAGCTGCTCGACGGTGAAGCCGGTCATGCCGAGCTTGCGGGCGGTCCAGCGCGCCGTGCCGGGCATCACCTGCATCAGGCCGGCGGCGCCGACGTGCGAGCGCGCTACGGTGACGAAGCGCGATTCCTGGCGAATCAGGCCGTAGACGTAGGCCGGGTCGACGCCGAGGTCGGCGGCGGTGGCCGTCAGATCCTCGCGGAAGGGGGTCGGGAAGCGCAGCGCCATGTCGATCTCGCTGCGCGTGCGATCGCTGGCGTGGATGCAGCGGTCCCAGATTTCCTGCTCGCAGGCAAAGCGCGCGGCGGCCAGCAGGGTGCGGTCGCCTTGTTCGCGCATCGAGTAGTTCCACTCGCGCACGCCCTCGCTGCGCAGCCCCAGCCGCAGCAGCAGCAGAGCGCGGCGGATGCCGTCGTGCTGCTCGACCGCCTGACGCTCCTCGGCGGTCGGGGCGGCTGGCGTGGGCGGCAGGGCCTGCGGCCGGTTCAGATCCTCGGCGGCCAGCTGACCGTAGAAATTCATCTGCACCGACAGCGCTTCGAGCGTCTGTCGGCCGGCCAGCCGGCGCGGTTCGCCTTCGGGGCCGGGGCGGGCAGTCGCCAGCAGGGCGCGGCCCTTCCAGTACATCCAGGTGCTGTCGCCCTGTTCGGTCAGGCTCATTGCGTCGATCGCATCGAGGATGCGCTGCCAGCGCTGCGGATCGTTGCCGCGCAGGGCGCTGCGCACCCGCCAGCCCAGCATCTCGTCGCTCCACTCGGGGTCGCGGGCGTAGGGCACGGCGGCGGCGCGCTGATACCAGCCCTCGGCCTCCGGCATCAGCCGAAATGAGGCCTGATAGCCGATCGCCGCCCAGACGAAGGAGGCGGTGTTGGGCGCCAGATAGGGCAGCCAGCGCGCTTCGAGTCGCGAGGCCGCCTCGGCGGGGTCCTGTGCCGCCAGCCGGATCAGCGCCACGGCGGCGAGTTCGCCGTCCTGCGCGCCCGAGCCGTTGTGGCTGGCCAGAAAGCGCTGCGGTCGCTCGGTGATCTCGGCGCGCTGCGGGGCGGCGACGCCGAGCAGCTCCAGGGTCTGCTGCACGGCGCGGGGCTTGTCGATCGCGGCGGCGCGGCGGGCGCGAATCCACAGATCCAGCGTGCTGAGTCGGCTGGCTTCGACCTGCGACTGCGCCAGGATCTTGCAGCCGTCGTCGCCATCCTTCTGCGCCATCCAGGCGCTGCGGGCGGCGTCGCGAACGTCCTCGCCGGCCATGTGGCGCGCCAGCAGCGCGTAGCAGACCACCTCGCGGTCGTCGTTCATGCGAAAGCGCGGGTACTCGGTGGCGATGCGGGCGAAATCGCGGCGCCGGCCCAGCTCCAGCAGCCAGTCGTTGCGCAGGCGGTCTTCGAGATAGCTGCCGGGCCAGCGGGTGTAGAACGATTCGATCTCGGCAGCCGAGACCTCGTAGATGCGGTTGCTCAGCTCCCAGTACTCGGCCCAGATCAGCAGCGGGTGTCGGGCCGCTGCCAAGGCATCGCGGGCGTTGGCCAGCCGCTTGCGGTCGCGGCGGTTGAGCGCCTCGCGGGCTTCGAGCAGGCGCTCGTCCGCCGCCGTGGCATCCGCAGGCGGTCGAGGCGCTGCTGCAGCGGCAGCGACGGCGGGGCGATGGGCACGGCGTTTGTGGCCGTGGGACGCTGCTTCGGCGGGCAGCGCCAGTGCGGCGGCCAGGCCCAGCAGAACAATTCGGGACAACATGCGCGGGAGGGTTTTGGAGGTCGGCCGCCTTTGTACCCCGTTTTGCCCCTCCCGCTCCGGCGCCGGCAGGGTCCGGCACCGGCTCAGGCGTGTCAGAAGTCGCCAGCGACGATCGGGAAGCCCAGGGCAGCCCAATCCAGCATGCCGCCGCGGTAGTAGTAGATCTTGGTGGCCGGGAAGCCGTCGCGGGTCATCGCGGCAATCGCGGTCGGGCTCTGCGGGCAGACCGGGCCGTTGCAGAAGGCGTAGACCTTCTTGGCGGCGCTGCAATCCCAGCCCTTGCCGACCTTCTTGCAGCCCAGCTCGTCCATGCGGCCGGCCACTTCGGTGTAGGGGATGTGATACGAGCCGGGGATGGTGCCCTTGACCCGGTCTTCCGACTCACGCATGTCGACCAGGATCGCATCCTTGTCGTTCATCGCATTGAGGATTTCGATCTCGGTGACCGGCACCACGCCCGGCACCGGCACCAGCGGCTGCAGCCAGCCCTTGTTCTTGGCGCAGGGGGTCATCACGCGGGTGATTTCCATCGGGCCCTTGGGGGTCTGCACGGTGAAGACCTTGCTCTCGCCGATGATGCGCAGCTTCTCGGGCTCGGCGGCACGGGTGGTCAGGGGGCTCAGGCCGGCCAGCAGCACGGCGGTGGCGCACAGGGCGCGGATCAGCGAGGACGTCATCACGGGTCTCCGGTTCAGGGGGGCAGTTATTGATTCGGGAGGCGCGAATATAAGCAAAAAACGATAAACCGGGTCAAGCCAATCTGCGCTGTTTCAATTCGAGGGAGTGGCCGTGTCCGCGCTTGCCGCCGGTCAGGCCCGGGTCGGACAATGCGCCGCATGACTGCCTTCAAGCTTCCGGAACCGCCCCGCGACAAGGGTTCGCTGCGCAAGCAGCTGCAGGCCGAGCGCCAGGCGCTGCACGACCGCCATCAGCGCAGCGTGCACTTGCAGGAAGTGCTGCGGGTCTGGCTGGTGACCCGGCCCGAGCTGAGCATCGGCGCCTACTGGCCGATCAAGGGCGAGTTCGATGCCTTACCGGCGCTCTATCGCTGGAGCGAGGCCGAACCGGGTCGCCGCATCGGCCTGCCGGTGGGCGACCGCGAGACGCAACACCTGCGTTTTCACGTCTGGTATCCGGGCTGCCCGATGGAGCAGGACGCCTACGGCATTCCCAAGCCGCGCGACACCGAGGCCTTCAGCCCCGATTTGCTGCTGGTGCCCTGCGTTGGCTATGGCCCGGGCGGGCTGCGGCTGGGCTACGGCGGCGGCTTTTATGACCGCACGCTGGCAGCGCTGAAGCCGCGGCCCTTCACGGTGGGGCTGGGCTATAGCCACGGCTGGATTCCGTGGCTGCAGGGCGAGCCGCACGATGTGCCGCTCGACGTCATCCTCAATGAAGACGGTCAGTGCTGGCCGCGACCCTGAGTGGCTGCCGGCGTTGAGGCTGGCGCTGATAGCGCGCCCTTCCAGTCGCGGAACACGTCGAGATCGAAGCCGTCCGGGTAGTTCAGCAGGCCGGGGGTGTGGCCCTTCTTCTCGATTTCGCCGTACTGCCAGATGATCTTCTTGGTCTGGCGGTCGATCACGACCACGCGGTCGCGCAGGTCGTCGGCGACGATGATGTCGTGGGTGTCGGGCAGCTCACGCGCCAGCGAAGGTTTGGTCAGCATCGCGTCGCCCTTTTCGACCCGGTACTTCCAAGTCACCTTGCGGGTCTTCGGATCGAAGATCACCACCTGACCCGGCGCGCTGAAGTCGGCCACGATCACCTGCTCGTCCTCGGTCATGAAGGCATCCGACG
>DALYHR010000267.1:0-3543 GCA_031970775.1 Burkholderiaceae bacterium
CCGAACCGCTCGCAAGGGCGATAAGGTTGTCGGCGGCCAGGCGGGCCATCGCCTGCCGGGTCGCCCGGGTGGCGCTGCCGATGTGCGGCGTCAGCACCAGGTTCGGCACGTCCAGCAGGCGCGGATCGATCTTCGGTTCGTTCTCGAAGACATCCAGCGCTGCCGCTGCCAGCCGACCGGCCTGCAACGCCTCGACCAGCGCCGGCTCATCGACGATGCCGCCGCGGGCGATATTGGTCAGCGTCGCCGTCGGCTTCATCAGCCCCAGCGCCCGCGCGTCGATCAGGTGATGCGCCGCCGGGCTGTAGGGCAGCACGATCATCAGGTGATCGCAGCGCGCCAGCAGCTCATCCAGCGTGCTGCACCACTCGGCCCCGAGCGGGTCAGCCTGATCCGGGCTGAGCGGTCGGCGGTTGTGATACAGCACCTTCATGCCAAAGCCGAGGGCACCGCGCCGCGCGATCGCCTGGCCGATGCGACCCATGCCGAGCACCCCCAGCACAGTGCCGTAAACGTCCTGTCCGGTGTGGAAATCGACGCTCCAGCGTCTCCAGCCGCCATTGCGCACCAGCCGCTCGCCCTCACCGACCCGGCGCGCCGCCGCCAGCATCAGCGCAAAGCCTAGATCGGCGGTGGTCTCGGTCAACACGTCGGGCGCATGCGTGACGACCACGCCACGGCGCCGGCAAGCTTCCAGATCGATGTTGTTGGTGCCGGCCGCCAGGGTGCAGACCGCCCGCAGTGACGGGCAGGCCGCCAACAGGGCTTCGTCGATGGTCTCGCCGATCGTGATCAGCGCGCCCCAATGCCCCTGCAAACGGCGGATCAGTTCAGCCTGATCCCAGTCCTCATCCGCCTGATTGGTCTGAAGCGACAGGCCGCTGGCGCGCAGGTGTTCGATCACGGCCTCAGGCACAGCGCGGGTCACCAGCACCGAGCGGCCCGGCTGGGTCAGGATCTCAGTCATGGCGGAAGGTGACGAACTGCTCGACCGGCACCCGTTCGGTCACCAGCCCGTTTTCGATGGCCTCCGGATCGGCGTAGCCCAACGCCATGCCGCAGACCACCATCTCGGAGGGCGGCAGCTGCAGCTCCTCGGTGATCAGGCGATGAAACTGGGTGAATGCCGCCTGTGGACAGGTATCAAGCCCGCGCGCCCGCGCCGCCACCATGATGTTTTGTAAAAACATGCCGTAGTCGAGCCAGCTGCCCTGCTGCATCACGCGGTCGATGGTGAAGATCATCCCGACCGGTGCGCCGAAAAAATCGAAGTTGCGGGCGTGCTGCGCCTGCATGCGATCGCGGTCGCCCTTGCCGATGCCGAGCAGCCCGTACAGATCAAAGCCGACCTTGCGGCGCCGGTCGATGTAGGGCGAGACCCACTCGCGCGGGTAGTACGGATATTCCTCAACATGGCGGGCCGATTCGGCCGGGTCGTTGAAAGCCGCCAGGATGCGCTGACTCAGCCGCTGCCGGGCTGCGCCAGTCAGCACATGAACCTTCCAGGGTTGCGTGTTGGTGCCCGAAGGCGCCCGGGCCGAGACCTGGAGGATCTCCCGCACCAGCGCTTCATCGACCGGCTCAGGCCGGTAAGCCCGGATCGAACGCCGACCGGCGATGGCGACATCCACTGCGTCGACACAACCCGGAGTCGGGTCGGAGTGAGTTGAAGAATTCGTCATTGCTGCATCGCAACAAAAAAATTGCACAGACCGGAACTTGCCCCTATACTGACGTCATTGCTGCAGTGCAGCACGATTTTTCCGGTTCCCTTTCCACCCTTAGTTACCCACCCAGGAGCTTTGTCATGATCAACACGCCTGAACAATTCACCGCTGTGGCCAAGGCCAATGTCGAGACCCTGATCCAGGCTTCGCAGCAGGCTTTTGCCGGCGTCGAAAAGCTGGTGGAACTGAATCTGCAGACCGCCCGCGCTGCGCTGGAAGATTCCGTCGACACCGCCAAGGCTGCCCTGAGCGTCAAGGATGCTCAAGAGCTGCTGGCACTGCACGCTGGCCTGCTGCAACCGGCCGCCGAAAAGGCCGCCGCCTACGGCCGTCAAGTCTATGACATCGCCATGGCTGCCCAAGCCGAGATGAGCAAGCTGGCCGAAGCCCGCGCCGCCGAAACCCAATCCGGTTTTGCCTCGCTGGTCGACGCTGCCATGAAGAACGCCCCGGCCGGTAGCGAAAGCATCACCGCTCTGGTTCAGCAAGCCATGACCGCTGCCAACAACGCCGCTGAAGGCTTCCAGAAGGCTGCCAAGCAAGCCGCTGGAGTGGCTGAAGCCAACCTGCAAGCCATGACTCAGACCGCCACCAACGCCGCCAAGGCTGCCGCTACGGCTGCTCCGAAGGCTCGCAAGGCTGCCTGATTTCTGACTGGAGCACGCCTGGCCCAGCGAAATGTGTGCCGGAGGACTTGAAGTCTTCCGGACTGCCCCGATCTGATCGGTGCGCAGTTGATCACTCCGCTGCGCGAAGGTTGTCTCCTCGGTACCTCAGGTACTTTTAAACCCGGTGTATCCCACCGGGTTTTTTCTTTTCCAGGCCCGGATCGATTCGTGCAATCCGCCGCGGTTGCGCCCGCGACGTTGCAATCTAGCAACATTTACCTGCTCGGGGACGAAACGATCTGACGCACAATCGCGTCCATGTCCCGAAGCCTGACGCACCGCACCATCAACTGGATCGGCATTCTGCTGATCCTGTTGAACGCGCTCGCGCCGGGTCTGGCGCACGCTCGGCACAGCCTGATGTTTGGCTCCGGTTCGGCCGGGCTGCTCGATCTGTGCGTGACAGCGCCGGACAACGGGTCTGCCGATCCCGGCTCGACCTTGTCGAGCGACAGTGGGGACTGCGCCTTGTGCGCCCACTCGCCGCTGTCAGCGGCCGTAGCCATCGACACGCAGGGCGATGTGCCCTCGCCGGCACGCCTGCTGCTGCAGGCTCCGGTTCATGAAGAGACCATTGCCCGCGACCGGGCGCTCTACCCCCCGGCCCAGCCTCGGGCCCCACCACTGACCTGCTGAATCCGTCGTCGTACGTCGACACGCGCTGCGCTGCGTGCCTGCCTCGTTGCAGGGTGGCGCGAAAGTCGTGTGCCGACGTCTCCGTCCCGAGATTCACGACGCAGGCAGATGCCGCGGTGACCTAAAGACCGTCCCGCCTCTCCTGCGTCGAAGGAGAGTGCCCATGGCCTGGTCCGCCCTTTCTTCGACTCAGAACCGTACATCGCGCCACGGTTCGCGCCTGCTGCGTCCGCTCCCGCTGCCCCAGTTCGATGCCAGTCTGCATCGCTCGATCGGCTACGGGCTAGAAGCTTTTGACCTGCCGCTGGCCCCGTCGGCACCACGCGAGGGGCGCCGCCTCAGCCGCTTCCAGGTCAATGCCGATCCGGCCCAGCTGCTGAGCCAGATCGGCAGCTGGGGCCCGCTGGCCCTGACCACCCACACCGGCCTGGGCCGGATGACCAGCATCGTCGAGATCACCCGCATCGACTGCGAGGCAGAGCGGATGGTGCTGCGCAGCGGCGGCAGCCACG
>DALYHR010000268.1:0-3541 GCA_031970775.1 Burkholderiaceae bacterium
CCGGCATGCTGACCAACCCGCTGCGCGACCGCTTCGGCATCACCGCCCGGCTGGAGTTCTATTCGGCCGATGAGCTGTGCCGCATCGTCACCCGCTCGGCCGGCCTGCTCGAAGCCCCGATCGACCCGGAGGGCGCTGCAGAGATCGCCCGCCGCGCCCGCGGCACACCGCGCATCGCCAACCGGCTGCTGCGCCGAGTGCGCGACTACGCCGAGGTCAAGGCCGACGGCCGCATCACTCGCGCAATCGCCGATGCGGCGCTGCGCATGCTCGACGTCGATCCGGTCGGCTTCGATTTGATGGACCGCAAGCTGCTTGAAGCGGTGATTCATCGCTTCGACGGCGGTCCGGTCGGGCTGGACAACGTCGCCGCCGCGATCGGCGAATCCCCGGACACCATCGAGGACGTGATCGAGCCCTACCTGATTCAGCAGGGCTACCTGCAGCGCACCCCGCGCGGCCGCCTCGCCACCCAGGCCGCCTGGCGTCACCTCGGGCTGCAGCCTCCCGGCCCCCCGTCGACCGCCCCTGTCAGTACCACTGATAGTTGATCACCAGCGACGCTGTGAAGGCCCGCACATGATCGACCACCGGGCTGTCGTCGACCGCGATGGTCGGGAAGGTCCAGCCGGTACGCCAGGTCGCGATCCAGCGCGGCTTGAATTGCGCAAAGCCCAGCAACAGCAGCCGGTTCTCGACCAGCCCTGCATCGGGCCGGAACTCCGGGTGATCGGTGCGAAGCGACTGGTCATGCGTGATGCCGAAAAACGACTGGTTGTACGACTGGTTGGCCCACTGGGTCTCGGCCGACAGCGCCAGCCCTGACAGCTGGTTGTCGGCCAGATACAGCCCGATTCGGGCTCCGAAATCGACCGTGGTGCCATTGGCAGTCACTCCCATGCCAGTGCGCACCCCCGACATCAGCTTCAACCAGGGTGCGACCGACCAATTGGCAAAGATCGCCGGGTTCAGGCTGGGACGAATGGTGCCCAGACCACTGATGTTCTGGGTGAGATTGGCATCCCGCCCCAGATCGACCATCAGCCGCACGCCGTATTCCGAGTCGTCCTTCGACGCGTTGTAGCCCACCCCATAGATCACGCTGGCAAACCAGCCGTTGGTCCAGCGGGCCTCAACGTTGGGCAGAACCCCCATCTCGCGATGGCTGGTGCCCTGAAACACCGGTGACGACGTGACGATGCCGCCGACTGCATAGGTATTGCGCTGAGGCCGCTCGCCCAACTGGTAGAGCGTCGCCATCGATTGCGCTGCGGCCAACCCGCAGCCCAGCAGGGCACCGAGCATCCAACCCACTCGCCACGCAGCCCAGAGCAGGCGCGATCGAATCATCCAACCGGAGTTCCTCATGATGTTGTCCCCACCGACCGGAGCCAGGGTGAACCGGTCCGAGAACCGGGTGACTCCTGAGGCGATTCTGAGGACAGTTCGTCGTTTTTCGAACACCCACCTCCGGGGTCTGGCGGGGTGGCGACCTATGATCGGCCGCCCTGCGCGACTTCCTGCACGACACGCCCGTTGTCCGGCCCGCCCTGCCCATGCCCTCGCTTCATCCGATGCCCGCCCGCCGGCCCGTCGACCTCACCCTGCGCCGCTGGCTGCAAGCCACCGGCTCGCTGACCGCGCATCTGGCCACGACCTTCGGTCCGGTGGACGTGGTGCGGGTGCGCCAGGGCGGCGGCCCGATCGACCCAGGCGAACGCCGCGACCTCGGCCGGGGTGCGCCGGCCTGGGGTCATGTGCGGGAAGTGATGCTGCAAGCCGGCGGGCAGCCGCGCATCTGGGCGCGCACCGTGCTGGATGCCGCCCATGCGCGCCGGCAGTGGCGCGGGGTGCGCGGACTCGGGGGGCGCCCGCTGGCCGATCTGCTGTTTGCCACCCGGCGGGTCGATCGCACGCCGCTGCGGGCACAGCGTCTGGCCGCCGCAGCGCCGCTGGCGCAGCGCATCCGCCGGGACTGGCAGGCGATCAGCGGATCGCCCTGGCCGGGCGGCGCGATCTGGGTGCGCTCGTCGGTGTTCCGGCGGCGCGGCGCGCCTCTGCGGGTGATGGAAGCACTGGCGCCGTCGCTGCAACGGGCCGCACCGCGCCGAGGTCGCTCAGGCCGGGTCAGCCACCGACTGCGTTGAAGTGCTCGACCTGCGGCGGCGACGCGAAGAACGGGCCGACGATGGCTCGCCACTCGGCAAAGGCGGGCGACTGACGGAAATCGACCGTGTGGTTTTCCAGCGTCTCCCACCAGATGTGCAGCAGATAGCGGTCGGCGCTGTCGATGCCGGCGTGCAGCTGCGACTTGCAATAGCCGCGTGCTTTCGAGATGACGGTGGACAGGCCGTGCTGCACGGCCGCTTCGAACTCGGCCCGCTGCTCGGGGCGGATACGCAGATCGACGACTTCGAGAATCATGGGTGAGATCCGGATCAGGAATGACGGGGCCGGGATGGTGCCATGAAGCGGCGCGACACGTTGCCCCAAGGCCGCCCCAGTGACGGCACCGATCGGCTTAACATGGTGCCCATGGATCTGCCGCGCTTCATCCTTGATCGTCGAGACGAGATCGCCGTGTTGTGCCAGTGCCACCACGCACGGCGCCTGGATCTGTTCGGTTCAGCCGCCCGAGGCGAATTCGAGCCGGGGCGCAGCGATCTGGATTTCCTGGTGTCGTTCGACGAATTGCCACCCGTCCAAGCCTACGACGCCTATTTCTCGCTGAAGGAAGGGCTGGAAGATCTGTTTCACAGCCCGGTCGATCTGGTCGTGGAACGCGCGATTACCAACCCCCACTTCCGCGCCCGTGTCACCCGCGAGCGCCAGCCCGTTTTTCATGTCGCCTGATGCCCATAAGTTCCTCTGGGACGCCATCGGCGCTGCGCGATTGGCGCTGAGCTTCGTGCGGGAGCGCTCGTATGGTGACTACCAAGCTGACGCGATGCTGCGCTCAGCGGTCGAACGCCAGCTCTTCATCGTCGGCGAAGCGCTCGGGCGTCTGCGACAGATCGACCCAGCCACCGCGGCACGCATCCCGGATCTGCCACGGGCGGTCGGGCTGCGCAACATCCTGGCACATGCCTATGCCGGTGTGGACGATGCGGTGATCTGGGGCTTGCTGTCGGGTCCGCTCGACAAGCTGATCGCGGATATGGAAGCGGCCTGAATACACCGCGACTCCCGCGCCGGGGAAACAGCGCCGGATGTGCCACAAGCGACAATCGCGGGTTCGCGCCCTTTATCACCCGCTGTCGCCGCCAGCCGATCATGTCCGAAGCACTCTCCTCCGAAATCCGCCGCCGTCGCACCTTCGCGATCATTTCCCACCCTGACGCCGGCAAGACCACGCTGACCGAAAAGCTGCTGCTGTTCTCGGGCGCGATTCAGATCGCCGGGTCGGTCAAGGCGCGCAAGGCCAGCCGCCACGCCACCTCGGACTGGATGGAAATCGAAAAGCAGCGCGGCATCTCGGTGGCTTCGTCGGTGATGCAGATGGAGTACGGCGACTGCGTCATCAACCTGCTCGACACCCCCG
>DALYHR010000269.1:0-3536 GCA_031970775.1 Burkholderiaceae bacterium
CTCGGCGAAAAGCCGATCCTGAACAACGTGCCGACCTGGATGTGCCGCGACAAGGCGGATCTGGCGTACGTGCTCGACCATCTGCCCGAACTGGTGGTCAAGGAAGTGCACGGTGCAGGGGGCTACGGCATGCTGGTCGGACCGGCTGCCACGAAGGCCGAGGTCGCCGCATTCCGCGAGCACCTGATCGCCAACCCGAGCAATTACATCGCCCAGCCCACCCTGTCGTTGTCGACCTGCCCGACCTTTGTGGAAAAGGGCATCGCTCCGCGCCATATCGACCTGCGGCCCTTCGTGCTCTCGGGCAAGGAGGTGCAGATGGTGCCGGGCGGCCTGACGCGCGTCGCGCTCAAGGAAGGTTCGCTGGTGGTCAATTCGTCGCAGGGCGGCGGGACCAAGGACACCTGGGTTCTTGAGGATTGAGAAGGAGTCAAAGGAACATGCTGTCAAGAACCGCTGATCACCTGTTCTGGATGTCGCGCTACATGGAGCGCGCCGAGAACACCGCGCGCATGCTCGACGTGAACTACCAGACCTCGCTGCTGCCGCAGTCGGCTGCAGTTTCTGAGCTGGGCTGGCGCGGCCTGCTGAGCATCTCGGAGCTGAGCAGCACCTTCCAGGAACGCTACGGCGCCATCGATGCCCGCAAGGTCATGCAGTTCATGGTGCGCGACGAGGCCAACCCGTCGAGCATCCTGTCGTGCCTGCGCGCAGCCCGTGAAAACGCCCGTGCCGTGCGCGGTGCGCTGACCACCGAGGTCTGGGAGACCACCAATCAGACCTGGCTGGAATTCAACCGGATGCTGAAAGACGGGGCTTTCGAGAAGGACCCGGGTAACTTGTTCGAGTGGGTCAAGTTCCGCTCGCATCTGTCGCGCGGGGTGCAGGTCGGCACCATGCTGCAGGACGAGGCGCTGCACTTCGTGCGCATCGGCACCTTCCTGGAGCGCGCTGACAACACCGCGCGGCTGCTCGACGTCAAGTTCCACGCGGTCGAGAGCGATTTCTACGGTGCGGCCGACGCCCGCGACCTCGAGTACGACTTCTATCACTGGAGCGCGATCCTGCGCTCGGTGTCCGGCTTCGAGGTCTATCGCAAGGTCTACCGCAACGTGATCCAGCCCGAGAAGGTCGCTGAGCTGCTGATCCTGCGCCCGGACATGCCGCGTTCGCTGGCCGCCTGCACCAACGAGGTGGTCTCGAATCTGGCGCTGGTCGCCAACGATCACTCGTCCGAGACGCTGCGCCGCGCCGGCCGTCTGCGCGCTGACCTCGAATACGGCCGCATCGACGAAATCCTCGCGACCGGCCTGCACGCCTTCCTCACCCAGTTCCTCGATCGGGTCAACGATCTGGGCTGGGGTATCAGCAAAGATTTCCTGGTTCCTGCATGAGCATCCACGTCGCCCTCTCCCACGTCACTCACTACCGGTACGACCGGCCGGTGAGTCTGTCGCCGCAGGTGGTGCGGCTGCGCCCTGCGCCGCACTGCCGCACGCCGATCCTGTCGTACTCGCTGAAGGTCGAGCCCGAAGGCCATTTCATCAACTGGCAGCAGGATCCGTTCTCGAACTACCTGGCCCGGCTGGTCTTCCCGGAGCAGACCACCGAGTTCAAGGTCACGGTCGATCTGGTCGCCGAGATGGCGGTCTACAACCCCTTCGACTTCTTTCTGGAGCCGGGGGCCGAGACCTTTCCGTTTGCCTACGACGAGGCGCTGGCGGCCGAGCTGGCTCCTTACCTCGTGCCCGAACCGGCCACGCCGGCGCTGCAGGCCTTCCTCGATACGGTCGACCGCAGCGAAGTGCGCACCATCGACTTCCTGGTCGGACTGAATCAGCGCCTGCAGCAGCAGATCAAGTACACGATCCGGCTGGAGCCGGGCGTGCAGACGCCGGAAGAGACGCTGACGCTGGCCTCGGGCTCATGCCGCGACACCGGCTGGCTGCTGGTCGAGGCGCTGCGTCATCTCGGTCTGGCGGCCCGTTTCGTCTCGGGCTATCTGATCCAGCTGAAGTCGGACGTGGTCGCGCTCGACGGCCCCAGCGGCACCGAAGTCGACTTCACCGACCTGCACGCCTGGTGCGAGGTCTACCTGCCCGGTGCCGGCTGGATCGGTCTGGACCCGACCTCGGGTCTGCTCGCCGGCGAAGGCCATATCCCGGTGGCCTGCTCGCCGCAGCCGGGCAGCGCAGCGCCGATCAGCGGTGCGATCGACAAGTGCGAGGTCGAGTTCGAGCACGAGATGCGCATCACCCGCATCTTCGAGTCGCCGCGTGTCACCAAGCCCTACACCGAAGAGCAGTGGGCCGAGGTGCTCAAGCTCGGTGAGGCGGTCGACGATGCGCTGGTTGCCGGCGATGTGCGTCTGACCATGGGCGGCGAGCCGACCTTTGTCTCGGTCGACGACCGCGACGGCGCCGAATGGAACACCGACGCCCTCGGGCCGACCAAGCGGCTGTACGCCCAGGATCTGGTTCAGCGCCTGCGCGATGAGTACGGCCAGGGGGGCTTTTTGCATTTCGGCCAGGGCAAGTGGTATCCGGGCGAGCAGTTGCCGCGCTGGGCGCTGTCGATCGGCTGGCGCACCGACGGGCAGCCCTGCTGGCATGACCCCAGCCTGTTTGCCGACGAGCGCGAACCCCACGCCTACACCGCGCAGGACGCGCAGCGCTTTATCCGCGCCCTGAGCGCCCGGCTCGGCCTGACCGACCAGACCATTCAGACCGGCTACGAGGACACCTGGTACTACCTGTGGCGCGAACGCCGTCTGCCGGTCAATGTCGATCCGTTCAATAACAAGCTCGACGACGAACTCGAGCGGCTGCGGCTGCGCCGCGTCTTCGGTCAGGGGCTGGACGCACCGGTTGGCTATGTGCTGCCGATCAAGCCGGTCGAGCTGCCGCAGCCGGGCGGTCCGCGCTGGATGACCGGTCCGTGGTTCTTCCGCGACGAGCGCATGTATCTGTTCCCGGGCGACTCGCCGATGGGCTACCGGCTGCCGCTGGATTCGCTGCCCTGGGTGGCCAAGGAGGATCAGACCTATCACATCGAGCATGATCCTTTCGCCCCGCGCGACGCCCTGCCGGCGGCTGCGGTGCTGCGCACCCAGTATGCGGCGCACAGCGTCGGTGGTGGCTTCGCCGAAGGCGGCACGGTCGCTATGCAGGCGGGGAGCTTTGGCGCGGCGGGTTTGAGCGCTGCTGGTGCAGAGCCCTCATCCCGGCCCGCTTCCGAGACGGGAGAGGCAAGCAGCAACCTCAATGTCCTGACGGCCGAGGAGCTGGCCCGCTCGCCACGGCGCTTCGAGTCGGCGAGCTGGATCACCCGCACCGCGCTGTGCGTCGAGGCGCGCGACCCGCGCCGCGCCAACGGTCCGAAGGCCGAGGCGGTGGGGCAGGCCAGCGGGGTGCTCTATGTGTTCATGCCGCCGCTGACCCGGCTGGAGGACTATCTGGCGCTGCTCGCGGCGGTCGAGGCCACCGCCGCCGAGCTGGGCGTGAAGATCGTGCTGGAAGGCTATCCGCCGCCGCGCG
>DALYHR010000270.1:0-3526 GCA_031970775.1 Burkholderiaceae bacterium
CGACGCCAAGGTGCGCAAGGAGCTGCGCCGCTGGCTGCGCCGCCTGCACGACGAGATGCACGTCACCAGCGTCTTCGTCACCCACGATCAGGAAGAGGCAATGGAAGTAGCCGACCGCATCGTCGTGATGAATCAGGGCCGCATTGAGCAGCAGGGCAGTCCGGACGAGGTTTACGACCGCCCGGCCACGCCTTTCGTGCTGCAGTTCCTCGGCGACGTCAACCTGTTCCACGGCCGGCGCGACCATGCGCCGGGCTCGTCGCACGCCTCGGCGGACGTCAGCTATGTGCGGCCGCACGAGATCGACATCGTCGAGACCGCCGGCCCCGAGACCTGGCCGGCCACGCTGGCCCATGTGCTGACGGTCGGGCCGAATACGCGGCTGGAGTTCCGTCGCGACGACGAAAGTCTGGTCGATGTCGAGCTGTCGCGCGAAGCCTGGGCGGCGCTGCGCGAGCACCGCCTGCTGCGCCCGGGCAGCCCGGTGCATCTGCGCCCGCGCCGCATCACCCGCTTTGCCCCGGCCGAAGCCTGCTCCGAATTCCTCGAAGACCCGGCGGCGATGATTTGAGGCGGCGGGTCAGCGCGGCTTGGGCATCCGGCCGCGCAGCTCCGCCAGCAGGTTGCGCACCGCCGGGGCGAACAGGCCGTGCTGGCGAATCCAGTGGCGGTTGTGCTGGCTGATGCGCGCCGCCTGCCCGACCAGCGCTTCGAGCTGTGCAGGGGTCGGCACGCCGCCGTTGGGCACGATCAGGCCGTTGTGGCCGTCCTGCACCAGCTCGTGATTGGCCGGCAGATCGGACAGGATCGGGATGCAGCCGTGGCCCATCGCCTCCAGCACCGAGACCGCCACCGAATCGCTGGCCGGCAGGCTCAGATACCAGGTGGCGCGGCTGTACCAGCGGTCCTGGTTGGTCGCATCGAGCCGGCCGACGAACTGCACCCGGTGTTGTAGCCCCAGCGTGCGCACCTGCTCGTCGAGCTTCGGGCGCAGCGAGCCGTGGTTGGCGACCACCAGCCGGGCGGCGGGCTGCACGGCCGAGATCGCCGCGAAGGCTTCGATCACCCGCTCGGGCCGGTAGATCGGCTCCATGCCGCGGTTGGCGAAAAACAGCCAGGGCTCCTTGGCCTTGGGCGCGGGGGGCATGCGCTCCAGGCCGAAGGGAAAGACCCGCACATCGACCGCGCCGAGCTGCCGCATCACCTCGGCCATGTGCTGGGAGTCGCTGGTGGTGACATGGCAGGCGCGCAGCACGCGCTGCGTGACCCAGCGGTAGGCGGTGCTGCGCTGCGGTGTCACCAGGATGTCGCTGCCCCAGGCCGAGCCGATCAGGCGGGCGCGCAGGAACCACAGCCGCTTGGCCAGCCAGGCCAGGGTGCCGTGCGAGGTCAGGTAATGGGCGTGGATCCAGTCGGCATCGACCTGACGCAGCCAGCGTCCCAGCTCGGGCAGGGCGCGCAGCAGGCCGAGGTTGCCGCCGCCGTGGCGCACGTCAGCGCCCAGCGCTAGCCGCCGCCATGACGGCACCACGCCGTCGAAGCCGGGCAGAAAGCCGCGGCTCGACACCACCCACAGCTCGACATGGGGCGAGAGCGCGCGTGCCCACTTCAGCAGATGCGGGCTTTCGGCGTCGCCGATCAGCACATGGCGCCAAGGGGGCGGGGTCGATTTCATGGCAGACGGCTCCAGGCCTCGTAGGTCGTGCGGCACTCGGGGTGGCGTAGCAGGGCGCGCTCGTCGCCTTCGCGGCTGTCGCCGACCACGCAGGCCGGGTTGCCGGCCAGCACGGCGAAATCGGGGAAGCGACCGCGCACCACGCTGCCGGCGCGCACGATCGTGCCGCGCCCCAGCTCGCTGCCGGCTTCGATCAGGCAATGCGGGCCGATGAAGCTGTAGGCGCCGATGCGGATCGAGCCGGCGACCCAGCCCGGTTTGGGGTCGGGGGTGTGGACGAAGGTGTCGCCCAGCAGCCGCTGACTGCGGTGCGAGCTGTGCGTCACCAGGCTGACGTGGTGGGTGATCTGCACCCCCTCACCGATCGCAATGCCGCCGCTGGCCTCGATGAAGTTGAAGGGGCCGATATAGACGTGATCGGCCAGATCCAGCCGGTCCTCGTGCTCGATACAGCTCGACGGCGAGATGCGCGTAAAGCGCAGCAGCCGGCCCTGCGAGGCTTCACCAAAGACGATGCGAAACGACATCGCGCGCACCCAGCGGCGGCGCCAGCGGTTCAGGAAAGCCTTGAGTCGGAGGGCGGCGGTCACGATGCGTTCGGGGCTGAAGAAGAGGGGACTGTTACCGCGCTCAAGGGCCAGCGCGCCAGCGCGACGAAGTAATAGCCGAAATAGCCCAGCATCGCCAGCGACACCGCCCAGCCGGCGCCGCGCAGTCCGCCGAAGTGCAGGCCCAGCGCCAGCGCGGCGACAAAGATCATCTGCCCGGCCAGCGCCAGCCGCAGCGCCCAGCCCTGTGCCTTCCAGGCCATCGTCACCACCGCCAGGGGCGCGGCGACGAAATGCACGCCGATATACAGCGCCAGCGCCGCGGCCAGTTCGCCCGCCTCGCGCCAGCTTTCGCCGAAAAACCAGGCAAACAGCGGCGGGGCCAGCGCCATCAGAAAAAGGCTCAGTAGCAGGGCGATGGCCCCCAGCGCCGCCATCACCTTGCGCACCATGGCGCGGGCCTCGGCCGTCACGGCGCCGGAGGCGGCCAGCTTGGGGTAGAGCGCCTGCGAGACCGCCCCGCCGACCAGCGTGGCCGGGGCCTTGAGATAGCGCAGCGCCAGGCTCCAGAACCCTGCGGCGGCCGGGCCGAGGCTGGCGGCGATCAACGCCACCGCCAGGGTGTCCTGCAAGGCGCTGGCAAAGGCGTGCGGGGTGTTGAGCAGCGGAAATTCACGGTGCCGGCGGGCGGTGTCGGCCTCCTCGCGGCGTTGCTCGGCGCTGGCGGAAAGCCCGCCCTGCAGGGGCAGCTTCAGCAGGGCGATTGCGCCGGCCACCGCACTGATACCGCCGGCGATCAGCCCGGCCACGCCCCAGTGCAGCCACCCCAGCAGCAGCTGCGCCAGCGTGGTGCCGGTATGCTGGCTCAGGCGTGCCTTGGCCATGTCGGCAAAGCGCTGTTCGCGGGTGGCCCACAGCGTGGCCAGCGACAACAGCCCGGCGCTGGCCACCGCCGCAGGCAGCGCCAGCCATTCGTGCTGCCCGGAATAAAGCGCCCACAGCGCACCGCCGAGGGCAGTCAGGGCGGTCAGGGCGGCCAGGATGCGCAGCGACAGCCGCCGCAGCGCCTGGGCTTCGGAATCGTCGCGTGCCAGCGGCAGGGCAAATTCATAGCGACCGCAGGCCAGCACTGCCAGATTGGCCGCCACCGAGGCGAAGAGCTGAAACTGCCCGAACTCGGCCGGGGTGTAGGTGCGGGTCAGCAGCGGCCCGAGCAGCAGCGGGATGGCCTGCGCCGCCGCGCTGCCAGCCAGCAGCATCAGCGTGGCCCGCAGCAGGCCGGCCGGAGCGGTCATGCGAGCGA
>DALYHR010000271.1:0-3511 GCA_031970775.1 Burkholderiaceae bacterium
TCAAGGCCACCAAGGTCGACGGGGTCTACACGGCCGATCCGAAGAAGGATCCGGGTGCGACGCGCTACTCGTCGCTGACCTTCGACGAGGCGATTCAGCGCAACTTGCAGGTGCTCGACGCCACGGCCTTTGCGCTGTGTCGCGATCAGAGTCTGCCGATTCGTGTCTTCTCGATCTTCAAGGCCGGCGCCCTCAAGCGTGTAGTGCTCGGCGAGGACGAAGGCACGCTGGTCCATCTGTGATTTCCGGGTCCCCTGCCCAGATCCCCGAGACGTCCATCCGTATTTCCGGAGTTCCCGCATGAGCATCGCCGACATCAAAAAGAGTGCCGAAGCCAAGATGGCCAAGTCCATCGAGGCCTACAAGAATGAACTGCACAAGATCCGCACGGGTCGCGCCCACCCGGGCATTCTCGACCAGGTTCAGGTCGAGTATTACGGCTCGCTGGTGCCGATCAGCCAGGTGGCCAATGTGTCGCTGATCGACGCACGTACCATCAGCGTCCAGCCCTGGGAAAAGGGTCTGGGCTCGAAGATCGAAAAGGCGATCCGTGAATCCGATCTGGGTCTGAACCCGTCGTCGATGGGTGACCTGATCCGCGTGCCGATGCCGCCGCTGACCGAAGAGCGCCGCAAGGAGCTGACCAAGGTGGTGCGCCATGCCGGTGAAGATGCCAAGGTTGCCGTGCGCAACCTGCGCCGCGACGCCAACGAGCAGGCCAAGAAGCTGCTCAAGGACAAGCAGATCGGCGAGGACGACGAGCGTCGCAGCCTCGACGAAGTTCAGAAGCTGACCGATCGCGTCATCGCCGATATCGATCGTCTGACCGCCGACAAGGAAAAGGACATCCTTGCGGTCTGATCCGCCGAGGTCCGTGTCCCCGCGCATTTCGCAGTTCCACCATGTCGACGAGCCCTGCCAAGACTGAAACCCCTCGCCATGTGGCCATCGTGATGGATGGCAACGGGCGTTGGGCGCGGCGTCGCCTGATGCCCCGCATGGTCGGACACAAGTACGGCGTGGATGCGCTGGTGCGCTGCATCGACGCCTGCATCGAGCGCGGCATCGAGTACCTCACGGTTTTTGCCTTCTCCTCCGAGAACTGGAAGCGGCCCGAGGAAGAGGTGTCCGGCCTGATGGGGTTGGTGTCGGTGGTGGTGTCGAAGTACCTCGTCAAGATGATTGGGGATGGGGTGCGCATCCGCATCATCGGCGACCGCGTCGGGGTGCCCGAATCGGTGCTGAGGGCCTGGGATGATGCCGAGGCTCGCACCCGCAACAACACGCGCATTACGGTATCGGTCGCCTTCAACTACGGCGGACGCTGGGATGTGGTGCAGGCCGCCCGCCGCGCGATGCAGGACGGCGTCACCCCCGCGGCCCTCGACGAGGATTGCCTGTCGCGCTACATGTCGCTGGCCTACGCGCCCGACCCTGATTTGTTTATCCGCACCGGTGGCGAGGTGCGCATCTCGAATTTCCTGCTGTGGCAGCTGGCCTATGCCGAAATGGTGTTCAGCGACTGCCTGTGGCCCGACTTCGACCCTGCAGCACTTGATGCCGCGCTGGCCGATTACGCTCGCCGAGATCGTCGCTACGGGCGCATCAAGCCCGAAGCAGCGTGACGTGGGCCCGGTCCGCCGGGCTTTCCCCGACCTCTCCACTTTCGTGTGACCGCATGCTGAAACAGCGCATCCTGACGGCCATCGCCCTGCTGCTGGTCCTGATCCCGGCCGTGTTGGCCGAGAACCCCGTGCCCTTCGCCATGCTGACCGTGGTCATGGTGTCAGCCGCCGGCTGGGAATGGGCCCGCCTCAACGGGCTGCAAGGCGGGCCGGCGGTGGGCCTGGGCCTGCTGGTGGCGGCGTTGTGTCTGCTGCTCAATGGCATGCATCTGATCGGCTCGTCCGCGCTGATCTGGCTGGGCGCCGGACTGTGGCTGATCGGCGGGCCGCTGGCGCTGCGCGCCGGGGTGCCGGGCTGGCCCCACGTGCCGCGGCTGGTGCGTTGGGTTCTGGGGGTGCTGCTGCTGGTGCTGGCCTGGCTGACGATTACCAGCGCGCGCGCGCACGGGCTCAATTACCTCTTCTCGGTGTTCTGTCTGGTCTGGATGGCGGACAGCGCGGCCTACTTCGGCGGCCGGGCCTGGGGTCGTCGCAAGCTGGCGCCCTCCATCAGCCCGGGCAAGAGCTGGGCCGGGGTCTGGACCGGCCTGGGGGCCGTGTTGGCCATGGCAACCCTCTGGATCCTGATCGACCGTGCATTGGGCGTGACCAGCACGGCGCCGAGCCTGTTTACCGTGCTATGGCAACGCCACGGCCTGCTGACTCTGGTGGCGGTGATCTTCCTGACCGGCTACAGCGTAATCGGCGATCTGTTTGAGTCGCTGGTCAAGCGCAGCGCCGGAGCCAAGGACAGCAGCCAGCTGCTGCCGGGGCATGGCGGGGTGCTCGATCGCATCGATGCGCTGCTGCCGACTTTCCCGCTGGCGGCCTGGATGGTGAGCTGATGAGTCACTCGCACAACCGTCCCCAGAGACTCTGCATCCTCGGCTCGACCGGCTCGATCGGTACCAGCACGCTCGATGTGGTGGCGCTGCATCCGCAGCGCTTTGAAGTCTTCGCCCTGACCGCGCACCGCCGGGTCGATGACCTGCTGCAGCAGTGCCTGCGCTGGCAGCCGCGCTTTGCCGTGGTTGGCAGCGAAGCCGGTGCAGCCGATCTGCGCCTGCGGCTGGCCACCCACGGCGTGCCGACCCAGGTGCTGAGCGGCCCCGAAGCGCTCGACGAGGTCGCCGCGCACCCGGACGTCGATGCCGTGATGGCCGCGATCGTCGGCGCGGCCGGTCTGTCGCCCTGTCTGGCTGCGGCCCGCGCCGGCAAGCGTCTGCTGCTGGCCAACAAGGAAGCCCTGGTGGTTGGCGGTGCGCTGTTCATGCAGGCGGTGCAGCAAGGCGGTGCGCAACTGTTGCCGATCGACAGCGAGCATTCGGCGATCTTTCAATGCCTGCCGGCCGATGCTGCGCAGTGGCCGGCGCTGATCGATCACATCATCCTGACCGCCTCGGGCGGGCCGTTCCGCCAGCGTGACCCTGCCACCCTGGCGGAGGTGACGCCGGCTCAGGCCTGCGCCCATCCGAACTGGGTGATGGGCCGCAAGATCTCGGTCGACTCGGCCACGATGATGAACAAGGCGCTCGAAGTCATCGAAGCGCGCTGGCTGTTCAACCTCACCCCGCAGCAGATCCGCGTCGTCATCCATCCGCAGAGCATCATCCACTCGATGGTGGTCTGCCGCGATGCGTCTGTGTTGGCGCAACTGGGCACACCGGACATGAAGGTGCCGATCGCCTACGGCCTGTCGTGGCCGCAGCGCATCGAGTCGGGCGCGCCAAGGCTCGATTTCCTTTCGCTGGCCGCGCTGACCTTCGAGCCGGCCGATGCGTTGCGCTTTCCAGGGCTGCAGCTGGCCTGGACCGCGCTGGAAGGGCCGGAGGGCAGCACGGCGGTGC
>DALYHR010000272.1:0-3511 GCA_031970775.1 Burkholderiaceae bacterium
TGCAGCACATTGGCCGACAGCGGCAGGTTGGCCATGTGCAGCACCGCCTGCGCGGCATGCCCGATATCCATCACCGGCTCGGACTTCAGGCTGCCATCGGCCTGACGGATACCTGCGGTCATCGCAGCCGTCATCTCTGACGCAGCGTTGCCGATGTCGATCTGACCGACCGCGATGTTCCAGGCCCTGCCATCCAGAGCAGCGGTCTTGGTCAAACCGGTCATCGCATGCTTGGTTGCGGTGTAGGCCACCGAGCCGGGTCGTGGCGTCTGCGCCGAAATCGACCCGTTATTGATGATGCGCCCGCCTTGAGGCGACTGGCGCTTCATCTGCCGGAAGGCCTCCCGGGTACACAGAAACGCCGCAGTCAGATTGGTCGAGACAGCAGCCTGCCAGTCCTCGAAGCGCACATCCTCGATCGACACGCCCTGCGTGAAGATGCCGGCGTTGTTGAACAGCAGATCCAACCGCCCAAAGTGCTGCACGGCTGACCCGAACAATCGGGCCACGTCATCTTCGCGCGTCACATCGGCGGCCACGGCCAGAGCACGGCTCTGCACCGTGCCCCAGCGTGCGCTGGCCAGAGCAAGGGTCTGCTCCAGGCGCTCCAGGCGACGCCCGGCCAGCACCACGCGCCAGCCCTCCTCGATCAGCGCCAGCGTGCAGGCCCGGCCAATGCCGCTGCCCGCACCGGTCACCAGTGCGACCCGGTCGTGCGGCGATGCCGCAGAGCTTGTCTCCCCCATGACCCCACCTGATCAGTAACGCTGAGTCAGACCGATGCGCAGCTGATTGACGTAGCTGGTGGTCGAGACATTGGGCACCCAGACACCGCCTTCGGAGATGGTCTTGCGCGCGCCGAGCCACTCAGCCACGAAGCCGAAGGCTGATCGCTCGGACGGATACCAGCCCACACCGGCCATCACACCGCCGTAGCCCGCGGTGTCCGCCAGGGCCGTGGCCCCGCCACCTTCCAAACCCACATAGGGCAGCACGCTCGGACCGGTGCCGAAATCCAGCCGATGCGCCAGACGCAGGGCAGCAGAGATCGATCCCTGGCTCGAACCATCGCGCAGCCCCAGCTCCATCACGCCGAAGCTCACCCCGAGCACCAGTTCGCTGCCGATCGAGCGCTGCAGCACACAGGTCCAGGCCGAACGTTTTTCGGAGCTCATCGAACTGGGCGCCGAGTGCAGCTGCAGCTCCATGTCGACCGGCGTAGCAGCCTGTACAGAGGGCACGACCCAGGCGCACCCCACCCACAGCAGCGCCACAGCAGCCCTGCATCCCCCGGATATCCAGCGGTTCATCGTTCCCATTGCATCGATCCAGAACAGCAATTCAAGGCGCGCAAGCATACCTGCAGCATCCAGCTGGATGCCCTTTCGTCACCCATCCCACCCGGGACAACACTGTGGATCGCTCTGGCACAAGCCCCCTGTTGTGCACAGGCCCCTGGCTATACAGGCTGGATGTTGTTTTTTGCTCCCAAGCCTCCGGGGGGCACTATCCACAGGGTTGAGGCAGGCTCAACTCGCTGTCAGCCCGAGGAATTCCGCGGTTGTACACAGTTCAGGCGCCGTTCTATTACGACCACTAACCTGATATCTCATACATACTGGATAAGAACTTCTGCTCCGCCCTACCTGCTGCGAGGCTGTTTGCGTATCCAGCATGGATGGGTCGCGGCGGTGCGAAGATCCGGGCACCTGTCACTGCACAAGGACCCCGCGATGACCTTCTCTGCCCTGCGAATCGACCGTTCGCAAGCTGCTGGCTACCAGTGCCAGCTCGAACAGCTGGATGAATCCGCCCTGCCAGAGGGCGATGTCACAGTGCGCGTGGCGTACTCGACCCTGAACTACAAGGACGGTCTGGCGATCACCGGCCGCTCGCCCGTGGTTCGGCGCTTCCCGATGGTTCCGGGCATCGATCTGGTGGGCACGGTGGAAAGCAGCAGCCATCCAGGCTGGACGGCCGGAGATGCCGTGATCCTCAATGGCTGGGGGGTGGGTGAAACCCACTGGGGTGGTCTAGCCCAGAAAGCTCGGCTCAAGGGCGACTGGCTGGTGGCCTTGCCCCCAGCATTCACACCGGCACAAGCCATGGCGATCGGCACGGCGGGGTACACCGCCATGCTGTGCGTGCTGGCGCTGGAGCGGCAGGGCATCCAGCCTGATCAAGGCCCCGTCTTGGTCACCGGCGCAGCCGGCGGCGTCGGCAGCGTCGCCATCGCCCTTCTGGCCCGTCTGGGCTATGTCGTTGCTGCCGTAACCGGCCGGCCAGCGGAGGCTGACTACCTTCGCCAACTCGGAGCAACCGACGTGCTGGATCGCGCCGAGTTCTCTACCCCCGGTAAACCGCTGGCCAAGGAACGATGGGCTGCTGCCATCGACACCGTCGGCAGCCACACGCTGGCCAACGTCTGCGCGCAGATGCGCTATCGCGGCGTGGTAACAGCTTGCGGGCTGGCCGGAGGCATGGATCTGCCCGCTTCGGTCGCCCCGTTCATCCTGCGCGGGGTCACCCTGGTCGGAGTCGATAGCGTGATGTGTCCGCTGCCTGAACGTCAGGCCGCCTGGCAGCGGCTGGCTCGCGATCTCGATCCGACCCTGCTGGCGCTGATGACCCGCGAGATTGGCCTGTCCGAGGCGATTCCCGCTGCGGCCGAGTTGCTGGCCGGCCAGGTGCGTGGCCGTCTGGTGGTGGACGTCAATCGATGAGCCCCGATCACGCCTTGCCGATGGCCTCCTGGCGACTGCTCCAACCCCGCGCGACCGATCTGGGCGGTGGGCTGGTGGTGAGGCGTCTACTGCCAACCGCAACGGCTCGTTCGGTCGGGCCTTTTGTATTTTTCGATCACTTCGGGCCGGTGACGCTCACTGGCTCGGCTGCCGCTGACGTTCGTCCGCATCCCCACATCGGTCTGTCGACCGTGACCTGGTTGTTTGAAGGGCGTCTGATGCACCGCGACAGCCTGGGCACGGCGCAGGAGATCACAGCCGGGGCGCTGAACTGGATGACGGCCGGCTCGGGCATCGTCCACAGCGAACGCACCCCGGCCGATCTTCTGGAGCAGTCCAGGCCGTTGCATGGCCTGCAGCTATGGCTGGCGCTGCCCGCTGATCAGCAGGACTGCGCCCCGTCGTTCCAGCACGTCCCCGCTGATCAGGTGCCCGAGGTGCAGGACGGAGCGGTGCGGGTGCGCGTGCTGGCCGGGACGGCCTTCGGGGTGAGCTCACCCGTTCGCACGGCCTCGCCGACGTTGTACCTGGAGTTGACGCTGCCGCCTGGAAGTGCCCTGAAACTGCCGCCGCTGGCCGAGCAGATGGCGCTGTATGCCCCGGAAGAGGGCTACAGCCTTGATGGCGCGCTTGTGGAGCCCGGGGTGATGGGGGTCCTGCCCGAAGGGCTCGATCGCCCCGCTGTGAGGCTGCAGACGCGACCCGGGGCAACGGCACCGCTGCGGCTGATGGTGATCGGCGGCGCCGCGTTGGACGGGCCGCGCCTG
>DALYHR010000273.1:0-3458 GCA_031970775.1 Burkholderiaceae bacterium
AGCCACAACTGCAGCACCTCTGGCGGGGGGGGCGGCGGGGGTGGTTCGGGGGGCGGTGGCAGCGCCGTGACCTGGCGGAACTGGAGCGGCAATAGCCTGGGCACCGTGCTGCTTGACGGTACCGATCGCCATTTCTCGGTGCTCAACGCACCCGGCCAAACCAATGACGGGGCGCTGTATGACCTGGGCACGGTCGCTGCGCCGGCGACGACGGCCATGTTGATGACCGGACTGACCGTTGACAGCAACGGCGCCGTGCTGCTCAACGGCGCCGCCCTCGGATCCGTCACCCTGGACCAACCGACCGGGCAGCCGGCTGTCATGCGCCTGCGCTGCAGCGTTGGCACCAACATGACCTTCCTCTTCAGCGGTACGGGCTGGTCGCATAACTGCGGCACCGGTGCTGTTGCGCCGCAGACCTATCTGTCCATCGGCGGCAGCGTGAACGGCACGGTGATTTTCGATGGGGCTAGTCAGCAGTTTTCGGTCCGGGCGGCCGACAACGCGGTGGTCGATCTCAACGGAATGAAGGTGCTGGCCGGGCTGACCTTCAACCCGACCAACAGCTACCTCTACAAGAACGGCACCCGGATCGGTCAGATCGATCTGGTGGCCGCAGCCCCGCCGGCCACAGGGCAGGTCGCGGTGCTGGACTGCTTCTCAGCCACCAATCCGCCGCCGCGCATGTCGATCAGCTACAGCGTCACCGGCTGGTCGGATAGTTGCACCGGAACGACCGGTGGCACGGCCGATCAGGGCTATCAGTCCTGGTCGCCCAACGCGGCGAGCTCGCCCTGGCTGATGGTCGATGCTGTGGCGGGGCATTCCTTTGCCGTACGCACGACCGATGGTGTGGTGGTCGATCTGTCCAACCCGACTCAACCGGTGGCCCTGACCGGGCTGACGGTGGATGCAACGGGGGCAACACCACGGGTGCTCAAGGCCGGGCAACCGATCGGGCAGCTCGGCTACGACCCGTCCAGCAAGGTGCAGTTGCAGTGCAGCGGCACCGGCATGACCCCCCGTCCGATGACCGTGACGGTGACGGCTTCCGGATGGCGCTTTAGCTGCTGAATTCGTAACCGGGTCACAATTCAGCCCTGGCTTGGCTTCGGTCAAGTCGTCCGCCCTCACGATCAGGTACCGTGGGGGCTATTTTTCCTTTATCTGTTCTTTTAATTCCTGACCTTCGCCCTGCCATGAGTGCCTTCCACGAAGAACGTGTCCTGTCCGTGCACCACTGGACTGATCGCCTGTTCACCTTCACCACCACCCGTGATCCGGGGCTGCGCTTCTCCAACGGTCACTTCACGATGATTGGCCTGCGCGTCAACGGCAAACCGTTGCTGCGGGCCTATTCGATCGTCAGTGCCAATTACGAAGAGCACCTCGAATTCCTCAGCATCAAGGTGCCGGATGGTCCGCTGACTTCGCGTCTGCAGCACATCCAGGTGGGTGATTCGATCATCGTCGGCAAGAAACCGACGGGCACGCTGCTGACCGACTATCTGCTGCCGGGCAAGCGCCTGTACATGCTGTCGACCGGCACCGGACTGGCGCCATTCATGAGCATCGTGCGCGACCCCGAAACCTATGAGCGCTACGAGAAAGTCATCCTGATTCACGGTGTGCGTCAGGTCGACGAACTGGCTTACCGCGAATGCCTGACCGAGCATCTGCCGAACCACGAGTTCCTCGGCGAACTGGTCAAGGACAAGCTGCTGTACTACCCGACCGTGACCCGCGAGAACTTCGACAACATGGGTCGCGTGACCGACCTGATCGAGTCGGGCAAGCTGTTCGAGGATCTGGGTGTGCCGGCGATCAACCCGGAAGAAGATCGCGTCATGATCTGCGGCAGCCCGGCGATGCTGCGCGACCTCAAGCACATGCTGGAGGCGCGCAACTTCAAGGAAGGCAACACCACCAAGCCCGGCGACTTCGTCATTGAGCGCGCCTTTGCCGAGCAGTAAGCCAGTAAGCCCAACAGCTGTCAGCCGAAGGGACCGGAAGCCGGTCCCGGCCGTCTGAACGTATACAGTTCGGGCTTAGCGTGATCCGTTGCGGTCCGTGCGCGATCTCACGGGTCAGAGGGCCCGACCTGGACAAGAAAGTTGACAATGAAACGTTTGGATGACTTCCGCATGCGGATGGGTCGCCACGAGCTGGTGCCCATCATGATCGGCGGCATGGGTGTGGATATCTCCTCCTCCGATCTGGCGCTGGAAGCAGCCCGTCTCGGTGGGGTGGGCCATATCTCCGACGCGATGATCAAAACGGTCACCGACCGTCGCTACAAGACCAAGTACGTCAAGGCCAAGCAGGCACAGTACAAGTACAACGTCGACTCCGAAGACAAGTCGGCGGTCAAGTTCGATCTGGGCCATCTGGCCGAAGCGACCAAGCTGCACGTCGAGCACACCATGAGCCGTAAGCGCGGCCCGGGCATGGTGTTCATCAACTGCATGGAAAAGCTGACGATGAATGCGCCCAAGGAGACGCTCAAGGTGCGCATGAGTGCCGCCCTGGACGCGGG
The DNA here is from genome assembly GCA_031970775.1 of Burkholderiaceae bacterium. Classification (GTDB taxonomy): domain Bacteria; phylum Pseudomonadota; class Gammaproteobacteria; order Burkholderiales; family Burkholderiaceae_C; genus Sphaerotilus. Next base: position 2,537 of record DALYHR010000273.1, read on the forward strand.
CATCGACGGCATCACACTGGCGGCCGGCCTGCACCTGGGCTCCTTCGGTCTGATCGAGGATCACCCGCGCTTCCGCGACGCCAAGCTCGGCATCATCGTCTCCAGCCTGCGCGCGCTGCAGCTGTTCCTGAAGAAGAACGCGCGCAGCGGTCGCCTGCCCGATTACGTCGTGGTCGAAGGCCCGCTGGCTGGCGGCCACCTCGGCTTCGGCATGGACTGGGCGCAATACGACCTGGCCACCATCGTGCAGGAAATCATCCTGTGGATGCGCGCCGAAAAGCTCGATATCCCGGTGCTGCCGGCCGGTGGCATCTTCACCGGCTCCGATGCCGTGCGATTCATGGAGATGGGCGGTGCGGGCGTGCAGGTGGCGACCCGCTTTACCGTGACCAAGGAGTGCGGCCTGCCCGACGACGTCAAGCAGGAATACTTCAAGGCCGAGGAAGACGAGATCGAGGTCAATCAGATCTCGCCGACCGGCTACCCGATGCGCATGCTCAAGAGCAGCCCCGGCATCGGCGACGGCATCCGCCCGAACTGCGAGGCCTACGGCTATCTGCTCGACGCCAACGGCAAGTGCGCCTACATCACGGCGTGGAACCGCGAGGTTGCAGCCCATCCGGGTGAGAAGCGCGTCCAGGTCTTCGACAAGACCTGCCTGTGCACCCACATGCGCAACTTCGAGATCTGGACCTGCGGCGCGCTGACCAACCGCCTCAAGGACACCACGGTGCGCAACGACGACGGCAGCTTCCAGCTGCTCAGCGCCGAGCACGTGTTCCAGGACTATCAGTTCAGCACTGACGACAAGATCGCCCTGCCGCAGGTTGCGGCACCGGCGGTCTGATCCGCCGGTACATCCGACGGACTGCCTGACAAGGGCGCCCGGTCGCAAGGCCGGGCGCCCTTTTTTCTGCGACGA
>DALYHR010000274.1:0-3403 GCA_031970775.1 Burkholderiaceae bacterium
GCCGGCGCGATCTTCCTCGGCGCGTACACCAGCGAGTCGCTCGGTGACTACTGCGCCGGCCCGAACCATGTGCTGCCGACCAGCGGTACGGCGCGCTTTAGCTCCCCGCTGGGTGTGTACGACTTCCAGAAACGCAGCAGTCTGATCGAGGTCAGTGCAGAAGGTGCGCAACAACTCGGTCTGATCGCTGCTGAACTGGCGTATGGTGAGGGTTTGCAGGCCCATGCCCAGGCCGCGGAGTTCCGTCTGAGTCGTCGCCGCTGAGTTGTGCCGCTGAGGTCCGCGCCAGCGACACCCTAAGGAGGCGGTGCGGCCGGTGCAGGGAGCAAGTTAGACCCTTTCAACGAGACAGCCATCGATCTGTCCAAAGGCATGCGAATTTCCGTCTCCTCCTTCCTGTTTCGGCGCAGCCTGCACCGACTGATCAATCGCATCGGGCCGGGGCGGATGCGAGCCCTGGTCACCCTGCTGGCGGTCTTTGCCTTCTTCAATTTCTGCGTCCGCCTCGGGCTGGCGGTCTATAACGGCGACCCCGACCTGTTCGCACCCTGGCGGCTAATTCCGGCCTTGCTGATCGGCGCCTTGTTTGACATCGGCGCCGTCAGCTTCGCGCTGGCCCCGCTGGCCTGGCTGCTGGCGCTGTGGCCCGGCCGCAAAAGCGCCAATCTGGTGCGGCTGTTCAGCTTGATCACCTTGCCGCTGTGCCTGCTGATGGGTCTGGTGGCCAGCCTGGAATTCGTTTTCTGGCATGACCATGCCGCCCGGTTTCATACCGCTGCGATCGACTATCTGCGCTACCCGGCTGAATCGCTGGCGCAGGTTCGTCAGCAGCCGGTGCTGCTGACCTGGCTGCTGGTCGGCACCCTGCTCGGCGGCACGCTGCTGTGGCGCCTGTTGATGCAACTGATCACGCCGCGTTTGGGCGCCCGACGGGCCTCGAAGTCGGAGCGACGTCTGGCCGCGGGCCTCTGGACCGCCCTGCCGCTGCTGGCGTTTATCGGGCTGGATGTGCACTACAAGGAAATTTCGCATCGACCCCAGCTCAATGAACTCGCCGGCAACGGCTACTTCGAGCTCGCCCATGCGTTGCGCGGCGATCAGACCGAATTCGTTCAGCTCTACAAGGCCCTGCCCCGCGACACCATGCTGGGTCGACTGGCCAGCGAGCTGACCGGCAGTCACCGCCAGTCGGGGCAGGTCTTCTCGGCCGACAGCCGCTTCCAGAAGGTGCTTGAGCGCGATGTGGTGCCAGCGACCGGCAGCGTCGAGCATCTGCGCCATGTCGTGCTGATCACGCTGGATGGTGTCGGCACCGATCGGATCGGTGCCTTTGGCAAGACCCCAAGCCTGACACCCCACCTCGACCGCTTGGCGGCCGAGAGCCTGCTGTTCACCCGCGTCTACGCCACCAGCCGCAGCGGCCCGATGGGGCAGGTTTCCCTGACCCTGTCAGTGCCGCCCTCACCCGGTCGTGTTCCGCTGCCCCGCACCCGCTCGGAGGGGCTAGGCAGCCTGGGCGATGTTTTCCGCAGCAAGGGCTACGACGTGCTCTATCTGCAAGGCGAAGCCGGGCATCTGGACAATATGGCCGAGTTCTTCGCCGCCAACGGCTATTCCGTGGTCGATCCGGCCGCCGAGCCGGAGGTCAATGGCTCGGGCCGACGACCGCTGCCGCATGCGCTGCGCAGCGATCTGCCCGACGAGCAGATCTACGCGCGCGTGCTGACCGAACTCGACCGCAGCCACACCCTGGGCCGCAAGTGCTTCGCACAGGTCATGCTGCGCTCGAACCATGCCCCCTACGACTATCCGGAAGGCCGCATCGATCTGCCGCCGCGCAGCGGTCCGGTCGGAGCCCTGCGCTATAGCGACTGGGCGCTGGGTGACTTCATGAACCGTGCCCGGCAACAGCCCTGGTTCAACCAGACCGTTTTCGTGCTGGTGGCGGACCATGCCGGCGGTGTCGCAGCGCGGCAACCCGGCATGAATCTGGAGGACTTCCGCATCCCGTTGCTGATCCACGCCCCGGGCCTGACCCAGGCGCAGCGTATCGACACGGTCGCCTCGCAGATGGACGTCGGGCCGACCCTGCTGGGCCTGATGAACATCAGCTACCGCAGCCGCTTCTTCGGTCAGGACATCCTGCGCGAAGGCCGCAACCACCAGCGTGCGCTGCTGTCTGATGATCGCTCGGTCGGCTACTACGAGGATGGCCTGGTCGTCGAATTGCAGCCGCGGGCCCGCTACCGGGTGGTGGACGTCGCCACGCATCGGCCCCTGCCCCCCAGCGACGTGCGCACCGACGAGTTGCTCGCCGATGCGGTCAGCTACTACCAGACCGCCGCCGAGGCCTATCGCACCGGGCTGCTGCGCAGCAGCCCGCGCTGATCAGGGTCTCACTTGAACAAATCTTTGACCCGGTCAGTCCAGCTCTTGGCATCCGGCGAGTGGCGGTCACCGCCCTTGGCCAGCGACTCGTCGAGCTCCTTGAGCAGCTTGCGCTGATGCTCGGTCAGCTTGACCGGAACCTCGACGGCGATGTGGACGTACAAATCGCCCGGATAGGCCGAACGAACGCCCTTGATGCCCTTGCCGCGTAGGCGGAACGCCTTGCCGTGCTGAGTGCCTTCGGGCAGATCGATCTCGGCCTTGCCACCCAGGGTTGGCACCTCGATACCGCCACCGAGTGCGGCCTTGATCATGCTGACCGGAATGGTGCAGTGCAGATCGTCGCCATCGCGCTCGAAGATGCCGTGCTGACGGATGCGGATCTCGACATACAGATCCCCGGCCGGCCCGCCATGCATACCCGGCTCGCCATGACCGCGCAGGGCGATGCGCTGGCCTTCGTTGATGCCGGCCGGAATCTTTACTTCCAGCGTCTTTTGCTTTTTGATCCGACCCGCCCCATTGCACGACGTGCAAGGGTCGGTGATCACCTTGCCCGAACCATGGCAGTGAGGACAGGTCTGCTGGATGCTGAAGAAACCCTGGCGCAGGTGGATCGTGCCGGTGCCCTGACAGCTCTTGCAGGTCTGTGCACTGGTGCCTGGCTTGGCACCGGTGCCATGGCAGGTCTCGCAGTTCTCCCAGGACGGGATGCGAATCTGCGTTTCCTTGCCGGCGGCAGCTTCCTCCAGCGTGATCTCGAGCTGATAGCTGAGGTCTGCGCCGCGATAGACCTGCTGGCCGCCGCGACGACCACCGCCTTGCTGGCCGAAGATGTCCCCGAAGATGTCCCCGAAGGCTTCAGCGAAACCGCCGTAGCCCTGACCACCGGGGCCACCGGCGTTCGGATCGACGCCGGCATGACCGTACTGGTCATAGGCGGCGCGCTTCTGCGCATCCGAGAGCATCTCGTAGGCCTCCTTGGCCTCCTTGAACTTCTCCTCGGCCGCCTTGG
>DALYHR010000275.1:0-3402 GCA_031970775.1 Burkholderiaceae bacterium
CATCCGCCTTCAAACATCCCGTTCCTGGCGCTGGGTGCCTGGATTCTGGCGGTGGGCTGGTTCGGCTTCAATGTGATGAGCGCACAGACCATCGACAAGATCTCCGGTCTGGTGGCGGTCAATTCGCTGATGGCGATGGTGGGTGGCACGCTGGTCGCCCTGCTGATGGGCAAGAACGACCCGGGCTTCGTCTACAACGGCCCGCTGGCCGGTCTGGTGGCGGTCTGTGCCGGCTCTGATCTGATGCACCCGGCCGGTGCGCTGGTGGTTGGCGGCGTGGCTGGGGCGATCTTCGTCACCCTGTTCACCCTGACGCAGAACAAGTGGAAGATCGACGATGTGCTGGGCGTGTGGCCGCTGCACGGTCTGTGTGGCGCCTGGGGCGGGATTGCTGCCGGCATCTTCGGCCAGAAGATGCTGGGCGGTATCGGCGGCGTGAGCTTCATGAGCCAGCTGATCGGTACCGTGATGGCGGTGGGCTGGGCCCTGGCGGGTGGCTTTGCGGTCTATGGCGCCATCAAGGCGATCATGGGGCTGCGCCTGAGCCAGGAAGAGGAATACGAAGGCGCCGATCTGACGATTCACAAGATTGGCTCGACGCCGGATCGTGAAGTCAGCTGGTAATTCAGCACTCGGATGGTTTTCGACCGCTGGCGTCAGCCAAGGCTGAGGGGGCTGCCCGGCTAGAATCCCGGGCCTTCTCAGGCGGTGCTCGATAGAAGCGCCGCCGGCGCGGTCCGACCCCTCTAGCGCGGCCTAGCCGCGCTTTTTCATTTTGAAGGCGTCCCGTATGTTTGCGGCGCACGCCTACCAGCAGCAGGAATGGAGAACATGGTTTCGATTCAGCTCCCCGACGGTTCTCGGCGTGAATTCCCCGGCCCGCTGACCGTGGCCGACGTGGCCGCCTCGATCGGCACCGGTCTGGCCAAGGCCGCTTTGGCCGGTCGCGTCGGTAGCGGGGAGGCGGCTCGGCTGGTCGATACCAGCCATCTGATCGAAGCCGATACCCAACTGGCGATCATTACGGCCAAGGATGCCGATGGCCTCGACATCATTCGCCACTCGACTGCTCACCTGCTGGCCTATGCCGTCAAGGAGCTGTTCCCGGATGCGCAGGTGACGATCGGCCCGACGATTGAGCACGGCTTCTATTACGACTTCGCCTACAAGCGCCCCTTCACGCCCGACGATCTGGCAGCCATCGAAAAGAAGATGACCGAGCTGGCCAACAAGGACGAGAAGGTCACCCGCAGCGTGCTGCCGCGCGACGAGGCGGTTGCCTACTTCAAGTCGATCGGCGAGGCCTACAAGGCCGAGATCATCGAGAGCATTCCGGCCGGCGAAGACGTTTCACTCTACGCCGAGGGCAAGTTCACCGACCTGTGCCGCGGCCCGCACGTGCCTTCGACCGGCAAGCTGAAGTTCTTCAAGCTGATGAAGGTCGCCGGCGCCTACTGGCGTGGCGACCACCGCAATGAGATGCTGCAGCGCGTCTACGGCACGGCCTGGGCAACCAAGGACGATCTGCAGAAGTACCTGACGATGCTCGAAGAGGCCGAGAAGCGCGACCACCGCAAGCTTGGCCGCGAACTCGACCTGTTCCACATCGACGAGCATTCGCCCGGCACGGTGTTCTGGCACCCGAAGGGCTGGATCGTCTGGCAGGAAGTCGAGCAGTACATGCGCCGGGTCTACCGTCAGAACGGCTACCAGGAGGTCAAGGGTCCGCAGATCCTCGACAAGGGCCTGTGGGAGAAGACCGGCCACTGGGACAAGTACCGCGAGAACATGTTCACCACCGAATCGGAAAAGCGCGACTACGCCCTGAAGCCGATGAACTGTCCCGGTCACATCCTGATCTACAAGCAGGGCATCAAGAGCTACCGTGATCTGCCGCTGCGCTACGGCGAGTTCGGTGCCTGCCACCGCAACGAGCCGACCGGCGGCCTGCACGGCATCATGCGCGTGCGCGGCTTCACCCAGGACGACGGCCACATCTTCTGCACCGAGGACATGATCCAGTCCGAGGTGGCGAACTTCACGGCGCTGCTCAAGAAGGTCTACGCCGACTTTGGCTTCACCGAAATCCTCTACAAGCTCTCGACTCGGCCCGAGAAGCGCATCGGCTCCGACGAAAGCTGGGACAAGGCCGAAGCGGCGCTGGCCGAAGGCCTGAAGGCGGCCGGTTGCGAGTTCGAGTACCTGCCGGGCGAAGGTGCCTTCTACGGCCCGAAGATCGAGTACACGCTCAAGGACGCGCTGGGCCGCCCCTGGCAGTGCGGCACGATCCAGGTCGATCCGAACCTGCCGGAGCGCCTGGATGCCGACTTTGTCGGCGAGGATGGCGGCCGCCATCGCCCTGTGATGCTGCATCGCGCGATCCTGGGTAGTCTGGAGCGTTTCATCGGCATCCTGATCGAGGAACACGCTGGCGCGCTGCCGCTATGGCTGGCGCCGACGCAGGTCGTGGTGATGAACATCACCGACGCGCAGGCCGATTACGTTCAGGATGTGGTCAAAGATCTGCAAAAACAAGGACTTAGAGTCGAAGCCGATTTGCGCAACGAAAAGATCACGTATAAAATCCGCGAGCATTCGTTGCAGAAGGTCCCTTATCTGCTCGTTGTCGGTGACAAGGAGAAGGCAGCAGGGGCCGTTGCAGTGCGCGCCAGAGGCAATCAGGACCTCGGTGTGATGGCCTTGGAGGCCTTCTCCCGGAAGATCGCCGCCGAACTCACCCCGCAAGGGTGATCGGGTTCGGAGACGGTCTTTTTTGTCTTGTCGATATCTGGCTGACGCCGAGTCTTAGTCTGCTGTTACTTGAACTGTCGGGCATCAAGCCCTGAAGGAACCTGGCCATCGCTACCTTTCTGGATCGTCGGACGCCGAACGCCGAACGCAAGCATCGTCTGAATCGTGAAATCACGGCCCTTGAGGTCCGCCTCAACGGAGTGGAAAACGAGCCTCTGGGGATCGTCAGCATCCAGGAGGCCCTGAGGATGTCTGCCGAGCACGATGTCGATCTGGTCGAAATCGCGGCGACGGCTCAGCCTCCGGTGTGCCGCCTGATGGATTACGGCAAGTTCAAGTATCAGGAACAGAAGAAGGCTGCCGAAGCCAAGGCCAAGCAGCACGTGATCGACGTCAAGGAAGTTAAGTTCCGCCCGGGTACGGACGAAGGCGACTACCTGATCAAGATGCGCAACCTGCGTCGCTTCCTCGAAGAGGGCGACAAGGGCAAGGTGACGCTGCGGTTCCGCGGTCGCGAAATCACGCACCAGGACATCGGCATGCGTCTGCTGGAACGAATTCGCGATGAGCTGACCGACGTGTCGCTGGTCGAACATATGCCCAAGCTCGAAGGCCGCCAGATGATCATGGTGCTGGCGCCCAAGAAGCGGA
>DALYHR010000276.1:0-3398 GCA_031970775.1 Burkholderiaceae bacterium
TGCACATGGCGCAGCCAGTTGTCGGCCAGGCCGACGCGCAGGTTGTTGAGAGCGGCCTTGACGCCGCCGCAGTTCGAGTGGCCGACCACGATGATGTGGCGCACGCGCAGCGCGTCGACTGCGTACTGAATCACCGATAGCGCATTCAGATCGCTCGACACCACCACGTTGGCGACGTTGCGGTGAACGAACAGTTCGCCGGGCAGCAGCCCGACCAGCTCATTGGCCGGCACGCGGCTGTCGGCACAGCCGATCCAGAGGTACTGCGGCGATTGCTGCTTGATCAGACGGGAGAAGAAACCAGGGTCGCGCCCCTCGACCTCGGCCGCCCACTGGCGGTTGCTGTCGAAGAGTTCCTGAAGTTCGGTAGAGGCAGGCATGGAATCGATGCGTTGACCGGGTCAGAGCCCGTGCAGTGTAGAAGGAGCCGCTGAAGTGCCGGAGCCTCCGGCAGCCTCGGCCAGCAGACGCTCGCAGCGCTGCTCGTGCAGACTGATTTCCTCCAGCGTGATGCGGATGTCCTCCAGCTGCTGTTCGAGTTGATGGCGGTGCGCGTGCAGCACCTGCAGGAAGGCGGTGAGCTGCGGCGTAGCGTCCGAGTTGGACTCGTACATGTCGACCAGCTGCTTGATCTCCTGCAGCGACAGCCCGAGGCGCTTGCCGCGCAGCGTCAGCTTCAGCCGGGTGCGGTCGCGATAGGTGTAGACGCGATTGCGCCCCTCGCGATCCGGGGTGAGCAGGCCCATGTCCTCATAGAAGCGGATGGCGCGCGGCGTGATGTCGAACTCCTGGGCCAGTTCGGAGATCGTGTACAGCCGACTTTCGCGGGATTCGCGGATTTCGCGTGACTCACTCGGGTTGGAGGTCATGGCTACACTGACGTTGACGTAAACGTGAGTCTAACCATGACCGACCATCCGTCCGTACACAAGCCTTTGTCCGCCCTGCACTATCCCTTCGCCGACACGCTGCCTGCCCCCGGTCAGGCGCTCCAGGTGGCCGAGGGTGTGCTGTGGCTGCGCATGAAGCTGCCCTTCGCGCTCGATCACATCAACCTGTGGCTGCTGCGCGATCAGCTCGACGGCCGCGAAGGCTGGACGGTGGTGGACACCGGCATCGCCGACGACAGCACCCGGGCGAGCTGGGAGCAGATCTTTGCCGAAGCGCTGGGCGGCCTGCCGGTGCTGCGCGTTCTCGTCACCCACATGCACCCCGACCACATCGGGCTGGGGCATTGGCTGGTGCAGCGCTGGAGCAGCGATGAACACCCGGTGCGGCTGTGGATCAGCGGCACCGACTGGAATGCCGCGCGCATCGCCTCACGCCAGACCACCGGTCATGGCGGCGCGCGGGCCGCGACCTTTTTCGCCGCCCACGGGCTGACCGACCCCGACTCTCAGGAGAAGGTGCGCCAGCGTGGCAACTACTACGGCTCGATGGTGCCGCAGGTGCCCGATGAGTACCGCCGCCTGATGGACGGGCAGACCCTGTTGATCGGCGATCGGCACTGGCAATGCATCGCCGGCTACGGCCATGCGCCCGAGCACATCAGCCTGTTCAGCGGGGCCGGCGCCGATGGCTCACCTTCGCCCGTGATGATTTCCGGCGACATGGTGCTGCCGCGCATCTCGACCAACGTCAGCGTGATCGACCTCGAACCCGAAGCCGACCCGCTGCCGCTGTACCTGCAGTCGCTGCGCCGGCTGGAAGCGCTACCGGCCGACACGCTGGTGCTGCCCTCCCACGGCAAACCGTTTACCGGCCTGCATGGGCGACTGGAGCAACTCCAGCAGCATCACGTGGAACGGCTCGACGACGTACGACAGGCCTGCCGGCAGCAACCCTGCAGCGCGGCCGAGCTGCTGCCGATCCTGTTCCGCCGCAAGCTCGACCTGCATCAGACCACCTTCGCGATGGGCGAGGCCCTCGCCCATCTGCACGCACTGTGGCACGCCGGCGAGTTGAAGCGTCAGCGTGGCGCCGACGGGGTGTGGCGCTTTACGGCGTGATGGGCGCCGACGGGTTCAGCGCATCGTGCGGATGCGCTCGACCATCTCGCGGGCGAACTCGATGAAGGCCATTGCCCCCTTCGAGGCCGGATCGAACACCACGCCCGGCAGACCGTGGCTGGGCGCCTCGGCCAGCCGCACATTACGCGGAATCACCGCCCGGAACACCTTGTCGCCGAAGTGCGCCTGCAACTGCTGACTGACCTGGTTTTGCAGCGTGATGCGCGGGTCGAACATCACCCGCAGCAGACCGATGATCTGCAAGTCGCGGTTGAGGTTGGCGTGGATCTGCTTGATGCTGTTGACCAGATCGGACAGGCCTTCGAGCGCGAAGTACTCGCACTGCATCGGCACGATCACGCCGTGGGCGCAGGTCAGGCCGTTGAGGGTCAGCAGGCTCAATGATGGCGGGCAGTCGATCAGGACGAAGTCGTAGTCACTGCTGACAGCCGCCAGCGCGCCCTTCAGGCGGCGCTCGCGCTGCTCCAGCGACACCAGCTCGATTTCGGCGCCGGCCAGTTCACGGTTGGCACCGAGCACGTCGTAGCCCGCAGCTTCGGCGCGTTGACGCGAATCGGCCACGCTGGCCTGACCGATCAACACGTCGTAGACCGTGCGCGGCAATGCGCGCTTGTCGATGCCCGAACCCATCGTGGCGTTGCCCTGCGGGTCAAGGTCGACCAGCAGCACGCGCTGCCCGATGGCAGCCAGCGCCGCCGCCAGATTGACCGTGGTGGTGGTCTTGCCCACCCCGCCCTTCTGGTTGGCCACACAGAAGATTCGCGCGTTCGCTGTCATGGCCTCGTGCCCCTCGGAAAGATTCGGTTGTGTCGTCGTCATGCTTTGCTGTTTTTCTCGCGCATCCAGATCAGGCAGCGCTGTGCGTCCAAGCCGGGCACCTTGAGCGGTTCCACGTGGAACACTTCGATGCCCTGCGGCAGCGCGTCGATCTCGGCCTGAGGATGCTGCCCCTTCATCGCCACCCAGCACCCCTGCGGCGCCAGCAGCGAGCGGGTGAGCTGGGTGAAATCGACCAGCGAAGCAAAGGCCCGCGAGGTGATCAGCGGCCAGCGCCGCTCGAGATTCTCCACGCGGGCGTGCAGCGCCGTGACCCGGGTCAGCCCCAGTTCCGCTGCCACCTGCCGGATGAAGGTGGCTTTCTTGGCCACCGCATCGACGCAGGTCACCGTCCAGTCCGGCTGCACCGAGGCGATCACCAACCCGGGCAATCCCCCGCCGCTGCCGACGTCGAGCAGGTCGATCGTCCCAGCGCCTTGCGCTGCACTGTGCCCCCGCAGCGCCGGCAGCAGCGCCAAGCTGTCGATCAGATGCAGCTGCAGCATCTCGTCGGGGTCGCGCACCGCCGTCAGGTTGTAGACCTTGTTCCAG
>DALYHR010000277.1:0-3390 GCA_031970775.1 Burkholderiaceae bacterium
GTTTATCGGTAGCATGCCGGCCTTTTCCGGTTTGCTGCGCCAAGGATTGCTGCCCATGTCTTCGCTCGATTTTCCCCGTCGCCCTGTCGCGGCCCTGCTGGCTGCTTCGCTGTTGCTGCTGTCGGCCTGCGGAGGCGGGCAGGACGGCGCCGCTTCGGGGGCTGTTGCGGCCTCGGGCGCGTCGGGTGTTGCCTCGGGCGGTGCCCCGGGTGGTGCCGGAGGCGGCATGCCGCCTCCGCCTGCCGTCGGTGTGATCACCGTGCAGCCGACTTCGGTCGCCTTGGCCACCGATCTGCCGGGTCGCTTGGAAGCCTGGCGCACGGCGCAGGTGCGCGCCCGTGTGCCCGGCATCGTGCAAAAGCGGCTGTTCAACGAAGGCGGCGTGGTCAAGGCCGGGCAGTCGCTGTTCCAGCTCGACCCCTCGCTGTATCGCGCGCAGCTCGACAGCGCCCAGGCCGCGCAGGCCAAGGCTGAGGCCAATCTGGTGCAGGCCCGCGCCACGTTCGAGCGCAATGAACCGCTGGTCGCCGCCAAGGCGATCAGTCAGACCGAATGGGTCGCGACCCAGACTGCGCTGAAGCTGGCCGAGGCCGATGTCGCCACCGCCAAGGCCGCTGTGCAGACCGCCCGGCTCAATGTTGATTACGCCGCCGTGCAGGCACCGATCAATGGCCGCATCGGCCGCTCGCTGGTCACCGAAGGGGCGCTGGTCGGGCAGGGCGAGGCCACGCTGCTGGCCACCATCCAGCAAACCGACCTGATGTACGTCAACTTCACGCAGCCGGCCGCCGAGGTGCTGCGGCTGCGCCGCGCCTTTGAGTCGGGGCAGCTCAAGCGGGTCGGTTCGGCTGGCGGCAGCGGGGCGGAGCTAAAGGTGGTGCTCGACGACGGCAGCGAATATCCGCGCGCCGGCAAGCTGCTGTTCTCTGATCTGACGGTCGATGCCACCTCGGGTCAGGTGACGCTGCGCGCCGAAGTGCCCAACCCCGACGGCGTGCTGCTGCCGGGTCTGTTCGTCAAGGTGCGGCTGGCGCTGGCGCGCACCGACGCCGGCATCCTGGTGCCGCAGCAGGCGGTGACCCGCGCGGCCACCGGCGACACCGTGCTGGTGGTGGGCGAGGGCGGCATGCCCGCGCCGCGCCCGGTCAAGATCGGCTCGGCCCAAGGCGCGCAGTGGGTGGTGCTCGACGGCCTGAAGCCGGGTGAGCAGGTGATCGTCGATGGCTTCCAGAAGATGCGGCCCAAGTCGCCGGTGCGTCCGGTGCCGTGGACGCCGGGCGGTGCGGCCCCGTCCGCCCCTGCTGCTTCGGCAGCCTCAGCCCTTTCGGCCGCCAGCCGCTGAGCCGGGAGGGATTGAGTCATGTCCTCGCGTTTCTTTATCGACCGGCCGATCTTTGCCTGGGTGATCGCGCTGTTCATCCTGGTGCTCGGCACTGCGGCCACCACCAGCCTGCCGGTGGCGCAATACCCGACGGTGGCGCCGCCTTCCATCGTCATCACCATGAACTACCCCGGCGCTTCGGCGCAGGTGCTGGAGGACACGGTGCTGGCGGTGATCGAGCAGGAGCTCAACGGCGCGCCCAACCTGATCTACATGGAGTCGAGCACCGACGCCAACGGCTCGGGCACGCTCACCGCCACCTTCCAGCCCGGCACCGATGTGGCGATTGCGCAGATCGAGGTGCAAAACCGCCTGAGCCGCGCTACGCCGCGCCTGCCGGCGGTGGTCACCCAGCTCGGGGTGCGGGTGGACAAGGCCCGCTCCAACTTCCTGATGATCGCGATGCTCACTTCGCGCAACCCGGCCTATGACCCGGTGGCGCTGGGTGACTACGCGGCGCGCAATGTGCAGCCCGAGATCCTGCGTGTGCCCGGCGTCGGTCAGGCCACCCTGTTCGGCACCGAGCGCGCCATGCGCATCTGGGTCGATCCGGCCCGGCTGGTCGGCTATGGCCTGTCGATGACCGACGTGGTCGGCGCGATCCGCAGCCAGAACCTGCAAGTCTCGGCCGGCACGGTCGGCGGCACGCCCTCAGCCAAGGAGCAGACGGTGTTTGCCACCGTCAACGTCGCCGGGCAGTTCAGCACGGCGGCCGAGTTCGGTCAGATCGCCATCCGCACCAACGCGGACGGCTCGGCGGTGCGGGTGCGCGATGTCGCCCGGGTCGAAGTCGGCGGGGCGGCCTACGCCACCTCGTCGCGCCTGAACGGCGTGACCGCCACCGGCATCGGCATTCAGCTCTCGCCCACCGGCAACGCGCTGGCCACGGCCAACGCCATCAAGGCCCGGCTGGCCCAGCTCAAGGCGTACTTCCCCGAAGGTGTGAGCTACGAGGTGCCTTACGACGCCTCCAAGTTCGTCAGCATCTCGATCGAGAAGGTGATCCACACGCTGATCGAAGCCATCGCGCTGGTCTTTCTGGTGATGCTGCTGTTCCTGCAAAACCTGCGCTACACGCTGATCCCGACCATCGTGGTGCCGGTGGCCCTGATGGGCACCTTTGCGGTGATGCTGATGGCGGGTTTTTCGATCAACGTGCTCACGCTCTTCGGCATGGTGCTGGCGATTGGCATCCTGGTCGATGACGCCATCGTGGTGGTCGAAAACGTCGAACGCATCATGGCCGAGGAGGGGCTCTCGCCGCGCGACGCCACCGTCAAGGCGATGGGTCAGATCACCGGCGCGATCATCGGCATCACCGTGGTGCTGGTGAGCGTGTTTGTGCCGATGGCGTTTTTCAGCGGCTCGGTTGGCAACATTTACCGCCAGTTCTCGCTGTCGATGGTGGCCTCGATGCTGTTCTCGGCGCTGATGGCGCTGTCGCTCACGCCAGCGCTGTGCGCCACGCTGCTCAAACCCGTGGCCCCGGGCCATCACGAGAAGAAGGGCTTTTTCGGCGCCTTCAACCGCGCCTTCAAGCGCACCACCCACGGCTACGAAGGGCTGGTGGCCCGGGTGATCCGCAAGGCCGGGCGCTATTTGGTGATCTACGCCGCCGTTTTGGGCGCGGTGGCCTTCCTCTACAACCGGCTGCCGACCTCCTTCCTGCCCAACGAGGACCAGGGCTATCTGCTGGTCAACGTGCAGCTGCCGCCGGGCGCGTCGGTGAACCGCACCGAAAAGGTGATGCAGCAGGTCGAGGGCTTCTTCCTCAAGCAGCCCGAGGTGGAAAAGATCATCGGCGTGATGGGCTTCAGCTTTGCCGGCGCCGGCCAGAACGCCGGTCTGGCCTTCGTGCCGCTGAAGGACTGGAGCGAACGCGCCGGCCCCGAGCACACCGCGCAGGCCGTCGCTGGCCGGGCCTTCGGCGCGCTGATGCAGGTGCGCGACGGCTTCATCTTCCCGCTCTCGCCGCCGCCGATTCCTGAACTCGGCACCGCCACCGGCTT